>NZ_LFZP01000063.1:0-79807 GCF_002925705.1 Burkholderia anthinoferrum | reverse complement strand
TCAGGTTCAGCTGATTCGGCCACCAGTCCTTGTTCGTCGTGCCGCTGCCTGCGGTGTGGTTGAACGGGCACTTCGATGGGTTCGACATGGACATTCTCCTTGGATGAGCGATGTTGCGTGGGTTCAGTGCCGCTGGTACTTCAGCAGCGGGCGTCCGTTCAGCGGCTGCGTGGCGCGCGCGTTGTGCGAGTAGTGCCGCGTGAACGCGTCGATGTCGGCCGCGGACAGCTCCATCGTGTCCTGCAGCACATACCATTCGACGTTCTCGGTGAGCGGAGGCGTCGTCAGCGAGCCGAGGTAGTGGTAATAGCTGTCGAGATCGTCCGGCATCAGCGCCGCGACGTCGAACGACGCCAGCGGCGACGCGACGCCGCGCCGCGCCGCGCGCACGATCGACGCGAACTGCGCGTTCTCGTTGCCGTCGCGATACAGCACCGCGACGACGGCAAGCCGGCCGTCCTGCGCGCGGAACACGAAATGGCCTTCGAGCGGATAACGCCGGCCGTCGATCGTGTGCTCGGCCGGCGCGTGGAAGTGCGCCTGAAGCAGCCGGAAGTGACGGCCGCGGATGATCACGTCGCTTTGCTTCGGCACGACCTGCACGGTGTGGCCGTTGTCCACGACGGTCGCGCCGCCCGTGGCGACGTGCACGACGATCGCGTCGTTCACGCCGGGCATGCGTTCGGCCTGCACGACGGTGCCCGACCGGATGTCGACCGGCGATTGCGAATCGCCCGACTCGATCTGCCAGGCCTGCTGATGCGCGTAATCGAAGTCGCGCGGGTCCTGCGTCGGTGCGGCGTCGGCCGCGGTCGCGCCGCTCGCGATTGCCGCGGCGAACAGCGGCAGCGTCGCGCGCCGGACTGCCGTGACGACCTGCGTCAGGTTGATTCGATGATTCAAACGGGATCCTCGATACGGGAAGGTGAAAGGAAATCGCTTGCGGCCGGCGCGAGATGCCTGCGCGACCGAAAGCCGGGATCAATTCATTATTCGTATCGGCCCGATGCGTTCCAATCAGACTCGTCTGATTCAAGCGCCATTCATGCGGCGCGTCGCGATTCGTGTGGATCGTGCGGATCGAGCGTGCGACGCAAACGTGCGCCGATGTAGGACCAGGCCGATTGTGTCGTCGTCTGCGTCTGCCCACAATGTGCCGGTCGAACGGTTGCATGGTGATCCGTTCGATACCTCGTATCCGAAGCTCGTCTTCGTTCCGAACGCCGCCCGAGGTGGGGCGGCGTCCTTTTTCCGTGTTCGACGCACGGCAACGAACGTGGCGCGCCGCGGGCAGACAGGGAATACGCGCGACGTCGTCGACGATTTCGATACACCCTCGAGCGCGCGACGCCGCCGGCGCCATCGCGTTTCATCGTTCATACGCGCAGCCTTCGTGCGCGGTCAATTATCAAGGACTCCATCATGAAGACTCGTATTCAAGCCATTCCCGCCGTGATCGCACTCGTCTGCGCCACCGGCATGACGGGCGCGGTCGCCGCCGAAGCCGGCGCGGCCCCGCTGCCGAAAGGCATCGTCGCGGTCGTGAACAACGCGCCGATCGTACAGAGCGACGTGGACACCATCGTGAAGGCGTCGGGCCAGCCCGATACGCCTGCGTTGCGCGATGCGGTGAAGCGCGACCTGATCGTGCGGCAACTGATCGAGCAGGCGGCCGACAAGGCGAACTACGGCAGCCGGCCCGAAGTCCAGGGCATCGTGTCGCGCGCGCGTGCGAGCGCGGCCGCCGATCTGTATCTGCGCGATGCGTTGGGCGCGCAGCGCGTGACCGATGCGCAGGTGAAGGCGCGCTACGACTACATCGTCGCGAATGCCGCGCAGTTCGAATACCGCGCGCAAGTGGTGGCCGTGGCCGATGCCGCGAAGGCGAATGCGGTGGCCGCCGAGCTGAAGCAGGGCGCGGCCTTCGATGCGGTCGCGAAGAAGTACAACACGACCGCGAACGCTGGCGTGGCGGAGTGGAGCGAACTGAAGACGCCGCTTGCCGAAGGCCACACGGCCGGGCTGCCGATGCCGCTCGCGCAGGCCATGACGTCGCTGAAGCCGGGCGCGGTGTCGGGCCCGGTGCAGATCGGCAATGCGTATGCGTTCGTGAAGCTCGCCGACAAGCGCCCGGTGGTCGTGCCGAGCTTCGACAAGGCCAAGCCGGTGCTGCGACAGCAACTGGAGCAGCAAGCCCAACAAAGCGCGATGGCCGCGCTGGTCGACAAGCTGGCCGCGCAGGCGACGATCGAGCAGTAACAGGCGCCGAAGAAAACGAGGCTCGGCGGGCTGTGAGCCCGCCGAGCCTTTTTTCTTCCGTGCATCGTTTCGCCGGCAATCGGCCGCTTCTTCCGCCATCGGAACCGCGCCGGGCGCCAACCGCAACGGCGTCATTCCACTGCGGACTAAGCCGCTTCGACGTGAATCATGAAGGCCACGGGCCCGTCGACGCGCGTCCCGTCGAGTGCGAGTTCGACGATCGCGGGCGTCGGCCCGCTGCAATCGATCGACGCCATTTCCATCCGGTCGAACCACGCGCAGTGCGCGACTTCCGCGGACGGACGCGCTCGCGCGTGCGCATCGAGATCCGCCAGGAACACGTGATGCAGCTTGTGCTTGCCGGCCGCGCGAAACAGGTAGCGCAGGTTCCGGCAGACGAGCCCGGTTTCTTCCGCGAGTTCGCGGCGAGCGGCGTCGCTCAGCGATTCGCCCGGTTTGGGTAGGCCGCCGGGTAGTGTCCAGCGGGCGTGCGGTCGGGCGACCAGCAGAATCCGGTCGCCGCGCCGGCACAGGACGGTGGCGCGTTGTTTCATGATGGTGTCGTCCGATGGCATGCGGCGAATGCCGCGGTTGGGAAAAAACGTCGCTTCGGGGAAGCGCCGTCAAGACGTTCGTGTCGAGACGTTTCCGATGCGAGGGCGTCGCGGGCGTCATGCCGGTTGCGGCGGACAGCCTTGCGCCGTGACGCGTTCCACTTTATGGACACGCTGTCGGCCACTCAATCGGCCCAGTCTTAAAAGCGTCGACAGATGACGCTTGGCGGGCCGCCGGCCGGGAAGCAGGCCACATAGACTCCGGTACGCCGTGTAGGCCTCGTCCGATTCCTTCGCCCCGCCGCCGGACAATAAGACCCGTCCGATAGAGATTCGCGTCCGACTCGCCTGTAATACGCAGCATCCGCCGATATCAAGCGGCATGAACTGGCGATGGAGGACAATCGACGAGTGATGCAGATAATGTGGTCAAGGGCGCGGTGGTCGGCACGATCGCGAGCGCGGCGACCGTCGCGCTCGTGCACTTCGTGATCGAGGCCGGCACGCGCTGGAGCGCCGGCGGCCTGGCGGTGACGCTGATCTCGGCGGTGCTGATGGCGTTCGTGCTGCTCGTGCCGCCAGCGTTCGCCGCATGGCGCAACCGGATGAACGCAATCGATCCGTTCTTCGAGCCCGAGGCGTTGAAGCCGATCCTGCAAGGCCGTGCGGTGGGTATCGTGCTCGGCATCGTATTCGGCATTTCGGTCGTGACGGGCTGGCAATGATGGCGACGAACGCGCCCACCCTGCTTGCGGCGGACCCGGCCGTGCGCCCGACCGTCAAGGTCATTTCGCTGCGCCGCAGCCACGCGCGCCGGCACGCGTTCCGCGCGAACAACCCGCATCTGGATTTCGAATTCGTCGACGCGATCGACGGACACGCACTCTCGGACGCCGCAATCACCGCATCCGGCCTGTTCGCGCCCGGGTTGCCGTACACGCGCGGTGCGTTCGGCATCGCGATGACCACGCATCGGCTGTGGAGCGACATCGCGTCGGGCCGCGAGCGGGTAACGATCGCGGAGGACGATGCGATCTTCCGGCCCGATTTCCACGACGCCACGCTGCAATTCCTGCGTGACGATCGCGGCCGGCACGATTTCATCGCATGGGGCTACAACTTCGATTCGATCTTGCGCGGTTCGATCTTCAACAGCCGCGCGCCGGTGACGATGCGCTTCGACGAAGCGGCGCTCGACGGCGCGATCGGCGATTTCCGGAACGACCGCGGCCCGGTGCTGGTGATGAACCTGCTCGAGTTCTACGGGATCTGTGCGTACACGATCTCGCCGGCCGGCGCGCGCTTCCTGCTCGATCGCTGCTTTCCGCTGCGGCCGGAGACGCTCTACTCGTACGGGCTGGGCCGGACGCTCGACAATTACGGCATCGACATCGTGATGAACAAGTTCTACGGCGCGATGCATAGCGCGGCCACCTTTCCGCCGCTCGCCGTGACGATGAATGCACGCGAGACGTCGACGATTCAGGCCTGACCCGATCGGACGCGACAACCGGCGACGTTGAATCGAAAGGGGCGCTTGCCTCGTACGTGCACCGGCACGCTTCGGCTGCCGCCCCGTTCGTCGTTGCGCGACGCGCGGTCAGACCGTCGCCGTGATACCGGCCGGGCCCGATTCCCCCGCGGCCCGCACCACGATTTCCACATGCTGGCCAAATGCCGCCAGCGTCAGCATCAGTTGATCCAGCGAAACGTTCCTGAGCCGCTCGCGCTGCTCGGGCGTGACCACCGGCCGGGCCATTTCCGCGAGCGCCGCGGCATCTTCGTCACTCAGGCCGCGCGACGCAATCAGCGCGTTGAGCTTCAGCGCAAGGACGGACTTGGCCTCCAGCTCCCCGACGTCGTAGAAATCGAAATCGGCCGGCACGGCGCCGGTGTAGTCATCCTGATCGTCGTAATTCATCGTGCTTCTCCCGTGATCGCCGAACACTGCGCGGCATCGAGCGGCGCCCTATCGGCGAGCCTGACATGCGGAACGACGCGGCGAGATTGAATGGATGTTTGCGTGTTGACGAAGCAGTCCCGGAAACGAATGGGTGCGCTATGATTCGCGTCAGCCATGGTCAACTCCTCTGTTGAGTTGGTGGTGGTCAGCGGCCTGCAGGTGTTTTACCCACCCGCAGGCCGCGCTCGTTGACGCGGCGGATGTCGATCGTTACTTCATCCAGGCGAAAACGTGCAACTACTTTAGCCAAGATTGAACGGCCGCGGGCAACGGGTGCGCGCGGTTTCAGCCGCGTTGACCATCAGGTCAGTGCCTCGCGTCCTTGCTGCTCAACGATTTCGCGGCGGCTGCGTCGGCTGGCCGATTCGTCGTTTCTTCACCGATGTGTTGAAAAGCGTGTCGATCGGCCGCGTCGAGGCACCCTGACGAACCGTTTTCACCGACGGGAAGAAATCCCAGCACGAATCGGTTCAGTCCTATTGGATGCAGGGTCCAATGACGTTAAGCTGGGTTTGCGCGGTGCCGTGGCATGGATTCGACGGCGGTCGCTGGGCCCGGCCGTTGCGCGAAGCTACGTTGGTTGTAGCACTACTCCTCACGCTGCCTTATGCGAGCGTCGAATCCCCGCCGGCGGTTGCCGCGCACTTCTTCCGCTCATCGTTCAGATGACGCGAAGCAAGCCGTCCTCCCGCTTCGCGCCTCCTTCATGCTCCATGCTTCACTCCGGCCGCAAGCGGATCGCCACGCTGCTGCGCGTGGTCGCCGGCGCGCCGCGCGAGCGCGGCTTGCGCGCAGCCGCGGTATTGCTCGAACTCCCGCGCGAACGCCACCGCGTCGCCGGCCAGCGCCAGCGCTTCCAGCGACGCGCAGAGGCCCGACACATCGCGCTCGCCGATCATCGCGAACGCGCCGCGCATACTGTGAATCTCCGCACGGGCGGCCTTCAGGTCGCCGTATTCCAGTGCACGCACGATCGCGGCATTGGCCCGGTTGGTCGCATCGACCAGCGCCGCGCACAGGTCGCGCGGCAGCGGCCCGCGCGTGCTCGCGGGCGCCGCCGCGATCGCGCGGCCCGGCCGCCACGGGCCCGTGTATTTCGCGATCGCCTGTTCGAGCGAGCGCAGCGACGTCGGCTTCGTGACGATCTCGTCGATGCCGGCTTCCTTCGACAGCCGCAACTCGTCCGGCTCCGCATGCGCGGTCACGGCCAGGATCGGCAGCGCGCGGCCGCGTTCGCGCAGCATCCGGGCGAGCGCATAGCCGTCGAGGCCCGGCATGTTGAGGTCGGTCATCACGATCGCGTAGTCGTGCCGTTCGACGAGATCGAGCGCCTGCGCCACGCCGGACGCGACGTCGGCGCGATAGCCGAGCACGTCGAGCTGATCGTGCACGAGCGAGCGGTTGACGGGGTTGTCGTCGACGAACAGCACGCGCAGGTCCGGCGTGTCGCCGCCGGCCGGCGCCGGCTGCATCCCGTGCTGATGGTCGAGCGGCAGCGGCAGCGACACGACGAAGGTCGAGCCGACGTTCGGCACGCTGTCCACGGCGATGCGCCCGCCCATCGATTCCGCGAGCTTGTTGCTCAGCGGCAGGCCGATGCCCGTGCCGCCGAAGCGGCGCGCGATCGATTCGTCGGCCTGCGCGAACGGCTCGAACACGCGTTCGAGCTGCGCGGGCGTCATGCCGATGCCGGAATCGCTGACGCGGATCATCACCGGCGTGCCGTCGGCCACCGGCGCCGTCACGGACAGCGCGACGGCGCCGCGATCGGTGAACTTGATCGCGTTGCTGACGAGATTGACGACGATCTGCCGCACCCGCAGCGGATCGCCGACATACGGCCGCGCCGCCTGCGCATCGACGTCCACGCGCAGCGCGACGCCCTTTGCACGCGCGACCGGCTCGAACAGCTCGGCGATGTCGCGCGCCAGCTCGTCGATGCGGAAGCTGGTCGCCTCGAGCGTCATCCGGTCGGCTTCGATCTTCGTCATGTCGAGCACGTTGTTCAGCATGTCGAGCAGCATCCGCGCGGCCGACGTGACCGCGTGCAGCCGCGACTTCTCGCGATTGCGGTCGGGCGCCTTGTCGAGCAGTTCGAGGTTGCCAAGCATCGCGTTCAGCGGCGTGCGGATCTCGTGGCTGATCGTTGCCAGGAACGTCGATTTCGCGCGGTTCGCGCTGTCGAGCGCGCGCTCGGTGTCGGCGCGCGTCGTGATGTCGGAGAAGCCGCACAGCAGCGTGTCCTTGCCGCGGTAGCGCACGCGCACGAAGTTGACGAGCAGGTCACGCGCGCGGCCGTCGTCGAGCGTCACCGGGAATTCCACGTCGAGCTGCACCGGCGCGCTGCCCGCGCCCTGCCGGTAGCGCGCGAGCAGGCGCTCGTGCAGCGGCGGCGCGCCGGCCGCGCTTTCGTACAGCTCGTGCATCCGGTTGCGCAGCAGCACCGCGTCGGTGTCGAGCGACACGAGCACGATGCCGAACGGCGACGTCGCGATGATCGCGCGGCTCATTTCATCGGTCTCGAACACGCGGCGCGAGCGGCGGAACACCGGCGCGAACACCTTCAGGTCGAACGCGATCACGAGCGCCCACAGCACGGCCAGGATCAGCGCGGCCACGCCGGTTTCGCGCACGATCGTCGGCCAGATCGCGATCGCGATCGTGCGCCACGAGTACGCATAGACGATCGCGAAGCCCGTGTCGGCGATCCGGTCGCTGATCGTGAACACGCCGTGCAGATAGCTTTCGTCGAAGCGGTCGAGGCCGCGCCGCCAGCCGTTCTCGGCGAGCGCGTGACGCATCAGCGCGGCGCCGTCGATCGACGCGCGCGTGCGGTCCTCGTCCAGCAGCACGCGGCCGGCCTGGTCGACCAGCATTACCACCGCGTCTTCCGGCGCCTGCTTGAGCCGGTCGTCGAGCAGGTTCACGTCGAGATCGCTGACGAAGGTCATGAAATGCCGCGGGCCGTCGAACGCCGGCTCGACGAGGCGGAACACCTTCTTGCCCGTGAGCGGGTCGATCGCGGGCGGCTCCCACGCGATGCGCCGCGTCGCGCGCCAGTAGCGCGCGACGGCCGGGTTCGACCAGTCGGCGACGTTGAACGCGAGCCGGTCGATCAGCGCGCGCGTGTCGGCCACGCCGATGCGCTCGAGCACGTCGCGATAGGGCATCGACGGCGGCGGCGTGATCGCGAGCACGTTGCGGTCGGGGCTGTACGCGTAGCCCGACAGCGGCATCCCCGATTGCCGTTCGGCGGCCGCCACCGAGATCGTGAGCCGCTCCATCAGTTGAACGTATTCGTCGGTTTCGTTGCCGGCCAGCGCGTCGGGCGTCACGGCGACGAAGATTTCGCTCACGTTGCGCAACGGCGACAGCACGACGTGGCCGTCGCGCGCGAGCGCCTCGGCCGCGCTGTGCGAATGGCGCGGATGGCTGTTCCACAACAGCTCCGCATTGATCACCGAGCGCCGCACCGACGCCTGTTTCGCGTCGATCTCGAGTTCGACGAGCGCCTTGTGCGTGGCGAACAGCTCGCGCCGCTTCGCGATGTAGTCGCGCACCGAGCCGTCGAGCAGCACGCTCGTCGCGAACAGGATCACGAGCGACAGCACCGCGGCCCCGCCGTACAGCGTGAAGCGCTGGTAGCGATGCAGCAGGCTCAGGTCGCGCGCTTCGCCGTCGATCGACGCGAACGGCGCGTTGGCGTCCGCCGGGGACGCGAACAGGTGTCGGATGGGCATGGGACGAATACCGTGAAATCAATGCGCGAATCGGGGCCGCACGCGAGACGAACGGCGAGAGCCGTCGGCGGACCGCGCGCGTAGCGATATCCGTAAGCCGTGTGGAATGGCAGGCGATTGCACTGCCGGCTCGGGGAACGAGCCAATTATCGTGATGGCAGGGCCGCCGGTATGTAGGGCAGTCCGAAGCAATTCGGCAACGGCGGTAGGACTGGTCCTAATTGTCGAGGCGAGCCTGCGCGCTGCGTTTATACGGTGCGAGCGGCGCGCATGTCAAACGATCGCGCGTTTCGCGGGCGTGCCGTGTCGCGTTTTCCTCGCGGAAGTGTCAGGCATCGTCATATTCGGACCAGTCTGAGTAAATAAGTTTTGTCGCGTCTGGCTGTCTGATTATCGAAAGGCGTTGCGAAAAATATATTGGCTCACGTAGCTCGAATCTCGTCTCACACTTTCGTATAGAGGCAATCAACGTGAACAAGACATACCGCACCGTCTGGAATCCGACGACGGGTACATGGGTCGCGGCGGCCGAAACGGCGCGCTCGCAAAAGAAATCGAACTCGACGATGCGTTCGTCGGTAACGGCTGCGGTCGCGGTCATGGCGGGCGTGGGCGGAAGCGCGATCGCGATCGATGCCGGAGCGCAGACGGCGAACGGGAATGGCGCGCTGAACCTGTGCGGGGGAGCGAACGGGGGGGTTGGCCATACGTTCGGCTACTCCGGCGCAACGACGAACGCAAACTGTTCGGTGATTGGTACCAACAATCCGGTCTACCGGGGGCATGCGCCTTCCTTTGTGCTGGGAAATGGTGGTGATCTGAATGGTGCGGCCGGGGTCGGCTCGACGGCGAGCACCGCATCGGTGGCCGGCAGCCGGGACGGTCATGTGATGATTTACGGTGCCAACGGCGTTCACATCACCGGCACGACGGATTTCGCCAACGCCGTCAGCATGACGAATAACCGCATCCAGAACCTGGCTGCCGGTACGGCGGGCACGGATGCGGTCAACTTGAATCAGCTGAATGCCGCGATCGCGGCGACGGATGACAAGTTTGTGGCCATCAGTACCGGAACGTATGCGGCCGACGTGGCCGCCAGCGCTGCCAGCAGTGCAACCGCCATCGGCGCGAACGCAAGCGCTGCCGGCACGTCGGCAGTGGCACTCGGCGGCAATACTACGGCTAGCGCGACGAATGCGGTGGCGCTCGGGACGCTCGCGCGTGCAACCAGTGCCGAAACGACCGCGGTTGGCGTAGGCGCGGCGGCCACCGGGCAGAACGCGTCGGTGCTGGGGCGCGGCGCGTTGGCGAGCGGCGGAAATTCGGTCGCGCTCGGTGCGTTCTCCGTTGCCGATCGGGCAAATTCCGTGTCCGTCGGCACGGCCGCGAGCCAGCGCCAGATCACGAACGTCGCGGCCGGCACGGTGGGTACGGACGCGGTCAACGTGAATCAGCTGAACGCCGCGATTGCCGCGAGCGATCCGTATTTCATGGTCAACAGCACCAGCGCCAATCACGCAAATGCGACGGGCGCCAATGCGGTTGCCATCGGACAAAACGTGACGTCCAGCGGCTCCAGTTCCGTGGCGCTCGGATCCGCAACGGCAGCCGGCGGCTTTCACTCGGTCGCGATCGGCGCGTCGGCGAGTACGGTCGGCGACAGCAACGTGGCGCTCGGCGATGGCGCCGCGGTCGCGCAGAGCAACCGTTTCGTTCCGACGAGCGGCGTAGCCATCGGTACCAACGCTCGAGTCATCGACGGCGACATTACCGGCGCGACCGGCTCGATCGCGATCGGCAATAGCGCGACGGCCGGTGGAACGGGCACGATCGCAATCGGTACCAATGCGCGACACACCGGATCGGGTGCGACGGTTCTGGGCTCCAACGCCAGCGCGATGGGCGGGGGTGCAGGCGTCGCAGTGGGCTCGGGCAGTTCTGCCGCGGGCAGCTCGTCGGTCGCGACGGGCCCGAACGCCACGGCCACCGGCACGGGCTCGGTTGCAATCGGCAGTTCTGCCGCAACCGCGGGCAACAACAGCGTGGCGCTCGGCAATACCGCTGCCGGCAGCGCGATCAATACCACCGCGATCGGCAGCAACGCCAAGGCGACCGGCACCAACGCGACCGTGCTCGGCCAGAGCGCGTCCGCGAGCGGCCTGTCGGCGGTCGGCATCGGTTTCCGTGCGAATGCGCAGGCAGACAACTCGGTCGCGCTCGGCATGGATTCCGTCGCGAACCGGAACAACACCGTTTCCGTCGGTTCGGCCACGCAGCAGCGCCAGATCACGAACCTCGCGGCCGGCACGGCCGGGACCGACGCGGTGAACGTTGCTCAACTGAACGCCGCGATCGCGAACGTCGGCGGCAGCAATCCGTACGTCAAGGCGAATGGCGCCGGTGACGGCAGCGATGACGCCAGCGCCACCGGCGTCGGCTCGGTGGCCATCGGCTCGAACGCGAAGACGCTGGTCGACGGCGGCGTCGCGGTCGGCCGCAGCGCCACGGCTGGCATGGCCAACAGTGTCGCGATCGGTAATGACGCGGTCGCTTCGCAGGATGGCGTGGCGATCGGTCGGGATGCCCGTGCGCAAAACGCGAACGCGATTTCGATCGGTGCGGGTTCGGCGGCCGGCCAGAACGGCACGTCGCTCGGCAATAACGCGCTTGCCGGTTCGAATGCGCTTGCGTTGGGCACCAATGCATCGGCCACCGGCAACAATTCCGTCGCCCTGGGTAACGGATCGGTCGCGCTGGCGGACAACACGGTATCGGTCGGTAGCGCCGGCAACGAACGCAAGATCGTGAACGTGGCGGACGGTACGCTGTCGGCCACGAGCAAGGACGCGGTAAACGGCGCGCAACTGTTCGCGACGAACACGCGCGTCGGTTCGCTGGAAGATTCGCTCGCGAGGGGTGGCGTGATCGACCCGGTCACGGGCGAATCGCTGGCGGTGGTGTACGACGGCACCGCGAAGGACAAGGTCACGCTGGGCGGCGGCACGGCCGGCACGACGCTGTCGAACGTGAAGGCAGGCGTGGCGGACAAGGACGCAGTGAACGTGAGCCAGTTGAAGGGCTCGGGCCTGGTCGGCGACGACGGCAGCGCGATCGCCGCGGTCACGTACAACCGCAACGCGGACGGCACGCCGAACTACGACGCGGTGACGCTGGGCGGCGGCAAGTCGACCGGGCCCGTGACGCTGTCGAACGTGGCGGACGGTGTGAACCGCAATGACGCGGTGAACCTCGGTCAGTTGCAGGATTCCGGCCTCGTTGCGCCGGTCGATCCGACGAACCCGGGTGCGGGTGTGACGTCGCTCGCGGTGACGTATGGCAAGAACGCGGATGGCTCGGCGAACTTCGACGAAGTGAAGTTGAAGGGCACGAACGGCACGACGCTGGCCAACGTGAAGGCCGGCGTTGCCGACACGGACGCGGTGAACGTGAGCCAGTTGAAGGGCTCGGGCCTGGTCGGCGACGACGGCAAGGCGATCGCCGCGGTCACGTACAACCGTAACGCGGACGGCACGCCGAACTACAACGCGGTGACGTTGGGCGGCGGCAAGTCGGCCGGCCCTGTGACGCTGTCGAACGTGGCCACGGGTGTCGCGGCGACCGACGCGGTCAACGTGCAGCAGTTGCAGCAGACCGTGGCCAACGGCAACCCGTATATCGGCGGGCGCGGCACGGGTGTCGCCGCGCAGGCGACGGGCCTCAACGCCATCGCGCTGGGCCTCGGCTCGGTCGCGGACGAGATCCGCACGGTTTCCGTGGGTAACAGCGCAACGGGCCTGCAACGTCGCATTACAAACGTGCAGAACGGCGAGGCAGACAGCGATGCGGCGACCGTCGGTCAGGTCAACGATCTGATGGGTATTGCGTCGACGAACGCGCAGGCGGCTATCGACAACGTCAGCACGACGACCACGCAAGCCATTCAGGACGTGAATAGCCGACTGGATGCGATCGGCACGCTCGCGGGCACCGATCCGTATGTTCAGGTCGACGGTCTCGGCGACGGCAGCGACAACGCATCCGTTCGTGCGGGCACGTATGGCGTGGCGATTGGCGCGGAAGCCAGCGCCACCGGCGATACGGCGATCGCGATCGGCGCACAGTCGCGTTCGACGGGCTCCGGTTCGGTCGCGCTCGGCGCGGGTGCCTCGGCAACGGGTACGGGCGCCGTCGCATTCGGAAGCGGCGTGGCGACCGGTACGAGCGCGATCGCGCTGGGCAATGGCACGAACGCGTCGGGCAACAACGCGGTCGCCGCGGGCTTCAACGCGCGAGCCGCGGGCGTCAACGCCCTCGCGCTCGGCAATACGGCGCGGGCCAACGCGGCCGACTCCCTGGCATTCGGCACGGGTGCGCAGGTCGATCCGCTCGCCACGAACTCGATCGCCATCGGCCGCCAGTCCAGCGTCACCGGCACGGCATTGAACTCGGTCGCACTGGGCGCGAGCTCGGTGGCGGATCGGCTGAACTCGGTCTCGGTGGGTTCGACCGGGCAGCAGCGTCAGATCATTTATGTCGCGCGCGGTACGGCCAACGCCGATGCGGTGAACGTGAGCCAGTTGAAGGACGCGGTGGCGGCCTTCGGCGGCAATGCATCGGTGGGCGCGGACGGCTCCATCGTGAACCCGACGTACACCATCGGCGGCACCACCTATCGCAACGTGGGCGATGCGCTCGACGCGCTGGCCAATCTGGGCGGCGGGGGCGGCGGAACCGATCCGCTGGCCGTCACCTATGGCAGGAACAGCGACGGCACGCCGAACTTCGAAGTGGTCACGCTCAAGGGCACGGACGGCACGACGCTGTCGAACGTGAAGGCCGGCGTTGCGGACAAGGACGCGGTGAACGTGAGCCAGTTGAAGGACTCGGGCCTGATCGGTGGTGACGGCAAGGCGATCGCGGCGGTCACGTATGACCGTAACGCGGACGGCTCGCCGAACCTCGGTTCCGTCACGCTGGGCGGCGGCGCGAATGGCACGACGCTGTCGAACGTGAAGGCCGGCGTTGCAGATAAGGACGCGGTGAACGTGAGCCAGTTGAAGGGCTCGGGGCTGATCGGCGACGACGGCAAGTCGATCGCGGCGGTCACGTACGACCGTAACGCTGACGGCACGCCGAACCTCGGTTCGGTCACGCTGGGTGGCGGCACGGCCGGCACGACGCTGTCGAACGTGAAGGCCGGTGTTGCGGACAAGGACGCAGTGAACGTGAGCCAACTGAAGGGCTCTGGCCTGATCGGCGACGACGGCAAGGCAATTGCCGCGGTGACGTATGACCGTAACGCGGACGGTACGCCGAACTATCGTTCGGTGACGCTGGGTGACGGCACGAACCCGACGCAACTGAAGCATGTGGCGAACGCAACGGAAGACAGCGACGCGCTGAACCTCGGTCAGTTGAAGGACTCGGGCCTGGTGGGCGACGACGGCAGCGGTAACCTGACGTCGCTGGCGGTGACGTACGACAGCGCGACGAAGGACAAGGTCACGCTGGGCGGCGGCACGGACGGCACGACGCTGACCAACGTGAAGGCCGGCGTTGCAGATAAGGACGCGGTAAACGTGAGCCAGTTGAAGGGCTCTGGCCTGATCGGCGACGACGGCAAGGCGATCGCCGCGGTCACGTACGACCGCAACACGGACGGTACGCCGAACTACCGTTCGGTGACGCTGGGCGACGGCACGAACGCGACGCAGCTGAAGCACGTGGCGAACGCAACCGAAGACAGCGACGCGCTGAACCTCGGTCAGCTGAAGGACTCGGGCCTGGTGGGCGACGACGGCAGCGGTAACCTGACGTCGCTGGCAGTGACGTACGACAGCGCGACGAAGGACAAGGTCACGCTGGGCGGCGGCACGGACGGCACGACGCTGGCCAACGTGAAGGCCGGTGTTGCGGACAAGGACGCAGTGAACGTGAGTCAGCTGAAGGGCTCGGGCCTGATCGGCGACGACGGCAAGGCGATCGCCGCGGTCACGTACGACCGTAACGCGGACGGCTCGCCGAACTACCGTTCGGTCACGCTGGGCGACGGTACGAACCCGACGCAGTTGAAGCATGTTGCGAACGCAACGGAAGACAGCGACGCGCTGAACCTGGGTCAGCTGAAAGATTCGGGCCTGGTGGGCGATGACGGCAGCGGTAACCTGACGTCGCTGGCAGTGACGTACGACAGCGCGACGAAGGACAAGGTCACGCTGGGCGGCGGCACGGACGGCACGACGCTGGCCAATGTGAAGGCAGGCGTTGCGGACAAGGACGCAGTGAACGTGAGCCAGTTGAAGGGCTCGGGCCTGATCGGCGACGACGGCAAGTCGATCGCGGCGGTCACGTACGACCGTAACGCGGACGGCTCGCCGAACTACCGTTCGGTGACGCTGGGCGACGGCACGAACGCGACGCAACTGAAGCATGTGGCGAACGGTACGGATCGTCAGGACGCTGTGAACCTCGGTCAGTTGCAGGATTCGGGCCTCGTTGCGCCGGTTGATCCGACGAACCCGGGTGCGGGCGTGACATCGCTGGCGGTGACGTATAGCCAGAACGCGGACAATTCGGCGAACTACGACGAAGTGAAGCTGAAGGGCACGAACGGCACGACGTTGACGAACGTGAAGGCCGGTGTGGCCGACGCGGACGCAGTGAACGTGAGCCAACTGAAGGGCTCTGGCCTGATCGGCGACGACGGCAAGGCAATTGCCGCGGTGACGTATGACCGTAACGCGGACGGTACGCCGAACTATCGTTCGGTGACGCTGGGTGACGGTACGAACCCGACGCAGTTGAAGCATGTTGCGAACGCAACCGAAGACAGCGACGCGCTGAACCTCGGTCAGCTGAAGGACTCGGGCCTGGTGGGCGACGACGGCAGCGGCAACCTGACGTCGCTGGCAGTGACGTACGACAGCGCGACGAAGGACAAGGTCACGCTGGGCGGCGGCACGGCCGGCACGACGCTGACGAACGTGAAGGCCGGTGTTGCCGACGCGGACGCAGTGAACGTGAGCCAGTTGAAGGGCTCGGGCCTGATCGGCGACGACGGCAAGGCGATCGCCGCGGTCACTTACAACCGCAACGCCGACGGCTCGACGAACTACGACGCGGTGACGCTCGGCGGCGGCAAGTCGGCCGGCCCGGTGACGCTGTCGAACGTGGCGGACGGTGTGAACCGCAATGACGCGGTGAACCTCGGTCAGTTGCAGGATTCGGGCCTCGTTGCGCCGGTCGATCCGACGAACCCGGGTGCGGGCGTGACGTCGCTCGCGGTGACGTACGGCAAGAACGCGGATGGCTCGGCGAACTTCGACGAAGTGAAGTTGAAGGGCACGAACGGCACGACGCTGGCCAACGTGAAGGCCGGTGTTGCCGACGCGGATGCGGTGAACGTGAGCCAGTTGAAGGGCTCGGGCCTGATCGGCGACGACGGCAAGGCGATCGCCGCGGTCACATACAACCGCAACGCCGACGGCTCGCCGAACTACGACGCGGTGACGCTCGGCGGCGGCAAGTCGGCCGGCCCGGTGACGCTGTCGAACGTGGCGGACGGTGTGAACCGCAATGACGCGGTGAACCTCGGTCAGTTGCAGGATTCGGGCCTGGTTGCGCCGGTCGATCCGACGAACCCGGGTGCGGGCGTGACGTCGCTCGCGGTGACGTACGGCAAGAACACGGACGGCTCGGCGAACTTCGACGAAGTGAAGCTGAAGGGCACGAACGGCACGACGCTGGCGAACGTGAAGGCCGGTGTTGCCGACGCGGATGCGGTGAACGTGAGCCAGTTGAAGGGCGCTGGCCTGATCGGCGACGACGGCAAGGCGATCGCCGCGGTCACGTACGACCGCAACACGGACGGCACGCCGAACTACAACGCGGTGACGCTGGGCGGCGGCAAGTCGGCCGGCCCGGTGCAGTTGAAGAACGTCGCGGCCGGCACGGACGGCACCGACGCGGTGAACGTGGCGCAGTTGAAGGACGCTGGCCTCGTCGCGCCGGTCGATCCGACGAACCCGGGTGCGGGTTTGGCATCGCTCGCGGTGACGTACGGCACGAACGCGGACGGTTCGGCGAACTTCGACGAAGTGAAGCTGAGGGGCGCGAACGGCACGACGCTGACGAACGTGCAGGCCGGCGCGGTGAACGCGGCGAGCACGGACGCGGTGAACGGCTCGCAGTTGTACGGCGTGTCGAAGAGCGTCGCGGATTCGCTGGGCGGCGGCTCGGCCGTCGACGCCAACGGCAACGTGACGGCGCCGACGTATTCGCTGACCGATCCGGCCAACGCCGCGACGAAGGTCGACTACCGCAACGTCGGCGACGCGCTCGACAACCTGGATGGCCGTGTTGCGACCAACACGCAGAACATCACGGTCATCAACAACCAGCTTGCCGATTCGGGCCTGGTGGATCCGGTGACGGGTCAATCGATCGCCGCGGTGACGTACGACCGCAACGCGAACGGCACGCCGAACTACAACGCGGTGACGCTGGGCGGCGGCAAGTCGGCCGGCCCGGTGCAGTTGAAGAACGTCGCGGCCGGCACGGACGATACCGACGCGGTGAACGTCGCGCAGCTGAAGGACGCTGGCCTCGTCGCACCGGTCGATCCGACGAATCCGGGTGCGGGCGTGACGTCGCTGGCGGTGACGTACAGCCAAAACGCGGACGAATCGGCGAACTTCGACGAAGTGAAGCTGAAGGGCACGAACGGCACGACGCTGACGAACGTGGCCGCGGGTGCGGTGAACGCGACCAGCACGGACGCGATCAACGGCTCGCAGTTGCACGGCACCGCGCAGAGCGTGGCCGACACGCTGGGCGGCGGCACGACGGTCGATGCGGACGGCAAGCTCGCCAACGCGTCTTTCGAGGTCAAGGGCAACCGCTACTCGACGGTCGAGCAGGCGATCCAGGCCGCGGCGGCATACGGCGCGACCGATTCGCTCGCGGTGCGTTACGACCTGAATGCCGACGGCACGCCGAACTACGGCTCGGTGACCCTCGGCGGCACGGGTGCGGCGCCGGTGAAGCTGACGAACGTCGCGGACGGCACGAGCCAGTACGACGCGGTGAACTTCGGGCAGTTGAGCGCGCTGAACGACAAGATCGGCGATCTCGACGACCGCGTCGGCGGCCTCGAGCTGCGACCGGGCAACCCGGGTGACGGCAACGGCGGCGGTTCGGGCACCAACCCGTACTTCGGCGCGACCGACCAGACCGCGGGCGGCTCGTCGGCGGCGAACCCCGGCACCGGCACCGGCAACGTGGCGGCAGGTTCGGGCTCGTCGGTCGGCACCGGCGTGAACGACGGCACGGCCATCGGCTCCGGCTCGAAGGTGGCCGCCGGCGGCGGCACGGCCATCGGCGCGGGCTCGGCCGCGAACGGCGAGAACGCGACGTCGATCGGCCACGGCTCGAACGCGACCGGCAGCGGTTCGGTGGCGATCGGCTCGGGCGCCGTGGCGAACGAGGCGAACACCGTTTCGTTCGGCGACGGCACCGACACCGGCAACCGCCGCGTCGTGAACATCGCGGACGGTATCAACGCGAACGACGGCGCGACGAAGGGCCAGCTCGACCGTGCGGTCGGCGGTCTGTCGGGCCAGATCAACGATGTGTCGAGGAACGCGTACTCGGGTATCGCGGCAGCCACCGCGCTGACGATGATCCCGGGCGTGGATCCGGGCAAGACGCTGTCGTTCGGTGTCGGCGGCGCGACCTACAAGGGCTATCAGGCGGTGGCGTTCGGCGGCGAGGCTCGCATCACGCAGAACCTGAAGATGAAGGCCGGCGTGGGTCTGTCGAGCGGCGGCAACACGGTTGGCGTGGGCGCGTCGTACCAGTGGTAAGGCGCGGGGCGGGGCCGTGCGCCCCGCCCGTGCGGGGCCGTTCCGATTTTCAACCCTCTCAGACAAGTGCGGCCGCCCGCGGGCGGACGCCATTTCAAGACCATGACTTCAAAGCTTTTGCGCGTCGCGTCGATCGGCGCGTTCGCGATGGCGCTCGGTGCGTGTACGACGCAATCGGGGCTCACTTATGACATTCGCGCGGTATCCGTGCCGGGCAAGCCGGACAACATCTTCCGCGTGAGTTGCGACGGGCTGCTCGGCAGCGCGAATGCATGTGCGCGCGCGGCCGAAGAGTTCTGCCGCGGGCAGGGCTTCACGCCGCTCGAGATGATCGACCGCGTGTACAGCCGCGCGCCGATGAAGGATCCGCGCGAAATCACGTTCATCTGCGGCAAGCCGCAGCCGGTCGCGCAGCCCGCGCCCGCGCCGGCGCCGCAGCAGCCGGCGCCGCAACCGGTTCAGCAGCGCCAGGTGCTGCTGCAGGGCGACGCGAATTTCGCGACCGACAGCGCGGCGCTGACCGCGCAGGCCCGCAACGATCTCGATCGCTTCATCGTGGCCAATCGCGGCGTGGAATTCGCGCGCGTGTCGATCACGGGCTTCACCGATTCGACCGGCGGCGCCGCGCATAACCGCGCGCTGTCGGAAGCGCGGGCGCGCACCGTCGTCGAGTATCTGCGCGCGAACGGGCTGCAGGCCCGTTCGTTCGTCGCGGAAGGCCTCGGCGCGGCCGATCCGGTTGCATCCAACGCGACCGCAGCCGGTCGCGCGCAGAACCGCCGCGTCGAGATCCGCCTGGACGTGAAATGACGCATTGACGTATCGCGCGGCGCCGGTTCGCCGGCGCCGCAGGGCCTTCGTCGGTCACGAGCCGATGGAGGAGCGGGGTGCGATCGACCGCCGCACCCCGCTGTCCCGGCAGGCATGCCAAGCCGCCCGCTCTCACCGAGCCGGCGGCTTTTTTCATTGGCGGCGCGCCGCGCGGCGGGCTGCTCCCGTTCGGCCTTGGCGGCCGGCCCCGGTTTCATGCGAAACTAGCGCCCAATTACGATCCAGAAAGAACGGCGCGCACGCGCCGTCGCCGGCCATCGGGCAGCCGTTCGGCCGCCCGCGACAGCGGTGAACACTCGGACGACTATGGGAAGCTATCAGATACGTGTGGTACTGGCCGACGACCACCCGGCATTGCTCGTCGGCGTTCAGCATGGGCTTTCGTCGGTGCCGACGATCCGGCTCACCGGCACGGCCGGCAATTCGACCGAGCTGATCGCGCTGCTCGATGCGAACGTATGCGACGTGCTGGTATCCGACTACGCGATGCCCGACAACGTGCACGGCGACGGCATCGCGCTGTTCTCCTACCTGCAACGCAACTATCCGGCCGTCAAGCTGGTCGTGCTCACCATGCTCGACAACGCGGCGGTGGTCGGCGCGCTCGTGCGGCTCGGCATCGCGTGCATCGTCAGCAAGTCGGATGCGATCGATCACCTGATTCCAGCCGTGCATGCGGCCGCCACGGGCGGCACCTATTATTCGCCGTCGGTCGAGAAAGTCGTGCGCACGCTGTCCGCGCATTCGGGCGCGCGGATCGTCGACCAGGCGCCGAGCCTGAGCAGCCGCGAGATCGAGGTCGTGCGGCTGTATGCGTCGGGGATGACCGTCAACGAGATCGCGGACAAGCTCAGCCGCAGCAAGAAGACGATCAGCACCCAGAAGGCGCGCGCGATGCAGAAGCTCGGCGTGGAAAAGGATATCGACCTGTTGCGCTACGCGATGGAGAACGGGATCGTCGCCGCGTCGGGCGGCGAGGGCAAGGCGGCGGAGCAGGTGGGAGAGGAGAAAGGGCGCGCCGAGCCCGACTGACCGGAGCGCCTCGCGCATCGGCAGAACCCGGCGCGCGATCATCCGAGCCATGGGCGTGGCCGGCCGTGCGCCGGAATGGTGGTCGTACCGTCAGCGCGGATGGTCGTCGAGGGCCGGCAGCGTCGTCGCGTAACCGTAATCGGACACGAGCCCGCACGAAATCGCGTAGCGGACCAGATCGACGTCGCGCTCGATCCCGAGTTTCTGCATCGCCGAACTCTTCTGCGTGCTGATCGTTTTCTTGCTGCGGCTTAACTGATCGGCGATCGCGTTGACCGACAGGCCCGACGCGAACAGGCGAATCACTTCCAGCTCGCGCGCGGACAACGCCGGCGCCTTGCCGCCCGTGTTGCCGGCGGCGCGCAGGATCCGGTCCATCGAAGGCGACAGATAGCGGCCGTTCGTATAGGCCGCGTGAATCGCCATCGTCAGGTGGCTCGTCATATCGGATTTGCTGACCACGCATGCGATGCCGAGTTCGATCAGCGCGCGCAGCGCCACCGCATTCTCCATCATCGTCATCACGACGATGCGCAGATTCGGATGTCGCTTCAGGATCGCGGTGAACATCGCGAGGCCGTCGCCGAATTCGGCGCCCGGCATCGCGTAGTCGGAGACGAGCACGTCGCATGGTTGGCTCGCGAGCGCTTCCATCAGTTCCGTCGAGTTGCCGGCGGTCGCGACCACCGCGAGCGTATTCGTCGCGGACAGTTCGTAACGTGCGCCGATGACGACCGCCGGATGGTCGTCGGCGATCACGATGCGAATGGGGAAATTTCCTGGCATGTCGGTGTACCTGCATGTTGCGGCGCGCAGTGGGCGCCGCGCGGTGGAGATCGGTGCGTACGGCTGCGCGTGCGGCGTGCAAGCCGGCGGCACGCGAAGCCGTTGCGCCGACGGCCGGTGGCGGCTCGTGCGGAACCGTCACCGGCCGTCGGCCGAACGAGCGGGGGATCGCTCCCCCGCTTCGGGTCGAGGCTCCGCGCGACGCGGAGCCGTCCGGTCAGAACTCGTAGCCGACCTGCGCACGCACGCCTGCGTCGCCCGTCGACGTGACGGACACGGCGCCGTTCATCAGCCACTTGCCGTCGCGCGTCCGGTAGGTCGCGCCTGCCGCGATCGCCGAGCCGCTCTTGTAGTTCGCGGCGCCGGCCGCGACGACGGTCTTGCCCGGCTGCGACGGCGTCAGGTTCGGCATCGCCATCGCCGCCGCGACACCGGCGTACGCGTTCTTCGCGACGTCGTTGATCATCCGGTTCGTTTCGCCGAAACGCTGATCCAGCTGACGCACGTTCACGGCGTCGGTCGGTGCGGTGCCGTCCGCGACGTTGGTGATCTGGCGTTCGTGACCGGCCGAGCCGACCGATACGCTGTTGTCGCGATCCGCCACGGAGCCCGCGCCGATCGCCACCGAACCGTTGCCGGTTGCTTTCGAGCCCTGGCCGATGGCCGTGCTGTCCGAACCCGATGCGACCGAGCCTTGGCCGATGGCCGAGCTGTTCGAACCGCTGGCCGCCGAACCCTGGCCGAACGCCGAGCCGTTGTCGCCCGACGCCACCGCGCCCTGGCCGACCGCCGTGCTGTTCTCGCCCGACGCAACCGAGCCGTCGCCGACCACGAGTGAGCCGTCGCCGCCCGTGCCGCGGCCGACGTTGTCGTTGCCGCCACCACCGCCGCCGCCCGAACCGCCACCGGTTTCGAGGTCACCGACCCGGCCGTCGAGTCGTGCGTATTCCTGCGCGAACCGCTCCTGGAGGTCGTGCAGTTGGCCGCCGTTCACGGCTTCCATGCTGCCCGCCGCGATCAGGCCCGGCGCGACGTTGAGCAGCTTCGTGCCGCTCGAACCGCCGAAAGTCACGCTGCCGAGCGAGATGTCGTCATACGTGACGGCTGCGATCTCCTTGCCCGTGTAGTCGATGAGGCCGGTTGCCCTCAACTGCGCGATCGTCACCGCATCGTCGTCGTTCACGCCGTTCGCGACGCCCGACAGCTTGCGTGCGCCGGCCGTGCCGATGAAGCTCACCGCCGCGCCGTCGGTGTTCGCGCCGACCGTGATGTTCGCGCCAGGGCCCGCCTGCTGGACGAGGCCGACCGTGCCGTTGCCGATCTGGTCGGCCAGCGACGCGACCGCGCCTTCGTTGACGGTGACGCGACCATCGAGGTTCGTCACCGCGTCGCCGACCGAGTGAACCGTGGTCGTGCCGCCGCTGCCGTCACCGACCGTGAAGCTCGGCGCGGAGATCGAGCCGTCGGCGTTCACGGTGGAACCGCCGCCGATGGCCGATGCGACGCTGTCCGACACGCCGTGCAGTTGCGAGCCGTTCACCGCGTCCTTGCTCGCTGCCGTGACCGCGCCTGCGTCGACGCCGGTCAGCTTGCGCGCGCCGGCCGTGCCGGTGAAGTCGACGGCCGCGCCATCGGTGTTCGCGCCAACCGTGATGTTTGCGCCCGCGCCGGCTTGCTGGACGAGGCCGACCGTACCGCTACCGATCTGGCTGGCCAGGTCGGCGATGTCGCCCGTGTTGCGTGCGATGTTGCCTTCGTTGGTGGTGACGCGACCGTCGAGGTTCGTGATCGCACCGCCGACCGACGTGACCGTGGTCGTGCCGCCGCTGCCGTCGCCGAGTGTGAAGCTCGGTGCCGAGATCGAACCGTCGGCGTTCACGGTCGAGCCGCCGCCGATGGCCGATGCCACGCTGCTCGACACGCCGTGCAGTTGCGAGCCGTTCACTGCGTCCTTGCTGGTGGCCGTGACCGCGCCTGCTTCGACGCCGGTCAGCTTGCGGGCGCCTGCCGTGCCGGTGAAGTCGACGGCCGCGCCGTCGGTGCTCGCGCCGACCGTGATGTTCGCGCCCGGGCCGGCCTGCTGGACGAGGCCGACCGTGCCGTTCGAGAGACCGTCGAGCCGGGTGTTGATCGTCGTGATGTTGCCGTCGAGTGCGCCGAGCGCACCGCCGACCGTCGTTTGCGTGCCGCCGTTGGCGAGCGTGTACCTCGGGCCGGTCACGGCACCCGTCGTGGGGTTGATGGTGGCGCCGCCGCCGAGTGCGGTCACGACGGGCTGAAGCTGGCTCACGTTCACAGCGTCGGTCGCTTGCGTACCGGCTGCGACGTTCGTAATCTGGCGTTCAAGTCCCGACGAACCGACGGACACGGAATTGTCGCGATCGGCAAGGGACCAAGTCCCGAGCGCAACCGAATTGTTGCCGCTTGCCAACGCACCGCGCCCCAGCACGGAGGTGTTCGCTCCGGTAGCCGCGGCCCCTACGCCAACCGCGACCGCGTTGTTGCCGGTTGCGCGCGAGAGCGTACCGATGGCTACCGCATTCGCCGCACTGGCCGTCGTATTGCCGCCGAGCGCGACAGCCGATTGGCCCGTGGCGCTTGCGTTCGCGCCGACGGCGGTCGCACTGTCACCGGCGCTGGCGGCCACGTCGGCCGCATACGTGCCGGTGCGAATGTCGACATACTTGTCGGCCGCCGTGATCGCGGCGTTCATCTGCTCCACGTTGACCGCATCCGTACCCGCCGTGCCGGCCGCGACGTTCGTGATCTGACGCTGTTGCGTGGCCGAGCCGACGGAAACGGTGTTGTCGCGATCCGCGACGGAATCCATGCCGAGCGCGACCGAGCGGTCCCCCTGCGCATTGGCACGGAAACCGATGCCGACCGCCCCCAGGCCGCTTGCGGCACCGCTCTGGCCGAGCACGGTCGCGTTGTCGCCCGTTGCCCGGGCGTTTCCGCCGATCGCGGTGGTATTGATCGCGCTGCCGGAGGCCGTATTGCCGATCGCCACGCTGTTGTTGTTCGTGGTCGCGGCCTGGCTGCCGATTGCAACCGAACCCGTGCCGGTGGCCGTGGCGTTCGGGCCCGTTGCGACCGAGCCCGCACCCGCCGCAGCACTGCTGTTCCCGATGGCCACGCCTGAACCGCCGCCCATTGCGCTCGCGTTGGCGCCTACGACCGTCGCGCCGGAGCCGGAATGGCGCGTGCTTGTCCCGATCACGATCGAGCCGGTGCCGCCGGCCGATGCGCTATTGCCGATCGCGATCGAACCCGTGGCGCCGGTTACGCCGGCGTCGGATACATTGGCGCGAGTACCGATTGCAATGGCGTTCGTCGGCGGGGCGGTGAGCGTCGATACCGTTGCGCCGTCGCCCACGGCCAGGTTGCTGTTGCCCACGACGCGCGACGATGCGCCGAGCGCCATCGAATGAAGCCCGTCCGCCGAGGTGCCCGAACCGATTGCCACGGAACTGGATCCGCTGGATGTCACCGACTGGCCCATCGCAACGGCGTTGGCACCCGTAGCGGCCGCCACGGGTCCGGTGCTATTGACCTTGATGTAGTCGTCGGTGAGCGTCGCCGTCGTGCCGATCGCATCCGTGCCGATCGTGCGCGAAGCCGTGACCTTGCACACGCCGGCCGCATCGAGCGAACCGCCTTTCCCGTCCTCGGTCGTGCACGCATCGGCCGCGAACGCGCCGCCGATCGATGCGCTGCCCAGCGCGAGGACTGCCACGGCCTGGCGTGCCGCGCGCGCCGAGCCCTTCGAGCGCGAGCGCGCCGTTTCGGCCACGGCCGTCCACGTGCCCGTCGCCGTGTTCCAGATGTTGCGATACGTCTTGTTCATTGACCCACTCCTTTCAGTTCGTCAGGTTGATGAGTCCATGGTATGGATCGGCCTCGTCCGAATCTGTCGTCCAAAACCTATTCGAGATGCGATGTTTGTAGGGCGTGTCCTACACGCGTGAACGCACGAACGGGCCGCCGCGACGGGTGGTCGTGAAAGGAGCCGAGAGGGAAGGAAAGACAGCCGCCGGACGGCGGCCGATCAGGCTTGCGGCGCTTGCGCCGCGCGCCGCCGGAGCGTGTCGCGCGCGAGGCGCTCGGTGCGGTCGACCAGCGGGTCGAGCGCGGCCGGATCGCCGGCCTGCACGGCATCCTGCATGTCGCGCACCGCGTCGGCCACCGCATGCTCGTGGATCGTCGCGAACGCGCCGCGCAGCGAATGCAGCTCCGCCCGCAGCGCGGGCACGTCGCCGCGCGCGAGTGCATCGCGAATCGCCGCGAGCGAACGCTCGAGCGTGTCGCCGAACAGTTCGTGCACGTCCGGCGGCAACGGGCCTTCGGCCAGATCGACCAGCGCGTTTTGCGCGGGCCGGCTTGCGGCCGCACCCTTCGCGAAGCGCCGCACGGTGCGGTCGATCATGTCGAGCAGCACCGGTTTCACCAGCACCGCGACGATCCCGGCTTCCGCGCAGCGCGCATGCTCGGCCGCGCTCGCATGCGCGGTGACCGCGACCACCGGCAGGCCCGGATACTGCGCGCGCAGCACGCGGGCCAGCGTATAGCCGTCCATGCCCGGCATGTTCAGGTCGGTCATCACGAGGTCGTAGCGCGTATCGGTACAGCACCGCAGCGCGGCCGCGCCTTCCTCGGCCGCGTCCGCCGCATAGCCGAGCGTGACGAGCTGCCCCTGCAGCAACTTGCGGTTCACCGGATGATCGTCGACCACCAGCACGCGCGCGGCGACGGCCGGCAACGCGGCATCGTCGGCGCGCGCCGCGTCCTGCGCGGCGATCTGCTCGCTCGTCGCCGCCCGCAGCGGCAGCGTGACGACGAACGTGCTGCCGTGGCCGGCTTCGCTCTTCACGTCGATCGCGCCGTGCATCATCTGCGCGAGCTGCTTCGTCAGCGCGAGCCCGAGGCCCGTGCCGCCATAGCGCCGCGTGATCGACGTATCGGCCTGCGTGAACGGGCGGAACAGCGTCGCGCGCTGTTCGTCGGTCATCCCGATGCCCGTGTCGCTGACGCCGATCGCGATCGGCGACGCGGGATCGGCGTCGTCGCGCAGGTACACCTCCAGCGTGATCTCGCCGTGGTTCGTGAACTTGATCGCGTTGCCGACGAGGTTCGCGGCGATCTGCCGGATGCGCGTCGGATCGCCGAGATAGCGCGGCGCCAGCGCATCGTCGACGAACACGTCGAATTGCAGCCCCTTCGCGGCGGCCAGCGGCTCGAACATCGCGCCGGTCTGCCGGATGGTGTCGGCGAGATCGAACGGAATCGCCTCGATCGTCATCTGGCCGGCCTCGATCTTCGACAGGTCGAGGATGTCGTTGATCAGGTCGAGCAGCACCGACGACGCGCCCTCGACCGTATGCAGCCGCTCGCGCTGCGTGTCCGCCAGCGGCTCGCGGCCGATCAGTTCGAGATTGCCGAGGATCGCGTTCAGCGGCGTGCGGATCTCGTGGCTCATCGTCGCGAGGAACGTGGATTTCGCGCTGTTCGCCGCGTCGGCCGCCTGCCGCGCGTGGTCGAGCGCGCGTTCGACGTTCTTCTGCGACGTGATGTCGGAGAAGTTGCACAGCACGACGTCGGCGTCGCGATAGCGTGTGCGCACGAGGTTGACGAGCAGATCGACCGCGTTGCCGTCGGCGGTGGGCAGCGACACATGCAGGCCGGACTGCCACGCGTCGGTATCGGCCGAGCGGTCGAAGCGCGCGAGCAGCCGCGCCGGCAGCGACGGACCGCCCGCGCGGCGCGCGTCGTAGTCGCGCATCGTGTCGTTCTGCAGCAGCACCGCGCCGTCCGCGAGCGACAGCAGCGCGATGCCGGACGGCGCGGCCTCGACGATCGTGCGGTTCAGGTTCTCGCTGTCGATCACGCGGCGGCGGCGCGCTTCGTCCGGCTTCAGCACGCGGCGGTCGAACCGCACCAGCAGCCACCAGACGAGCGCGATCGCGGCGAGCATGATCGCCGCGTAGCCGCCCGCGCGCACGCCGATCGCCGCGAGCAGCGAGCGCAGCGAGAACGCCTGCACGAGCGTCCAGCCGGTGTCGGGGATCGGCTGGCTCAGCGCGAACAGGCCGTCGCCGTAAGCGGCGCGCGTGCCGTTGCCGTTCGCCGGGCGCGTGCGGGCCGCGAGACGCTGGAGTGCCGCGACCGTCGCCGCGTCGTGCTCGGCGGCGCCGACGCGCAGCAGCGTGTCGCCGTGCGCATTCGCGATGATGGCCGCGTTGGTCGGGACGTCGGTCGTGAGCCGCGCGCGCAGCACGTCCACAGGCAGCGTCGAGACGAGCACTTCGAGCGGCACGCCGTTGTCGTACGCGGCGCCGACGATTCGGAACACGTCGCGGCGCTGCACGGGGTCGTAGGCCGGCGCATGCCACACGAACCGGCGCGGCGCGGGCGTATCGAGATCGGCGGCGACCTGGGCCAGCAGCGCCGACGCGGGAGCGGGCGCCGGTTCGGCCGGGGCCGTGCCCGGTTCCGGGCTCGGGATCACCATCGCGAAGCGGCGGTCGGGGCTGTACGCGTACCCGGCCACGGGCCGGCCGGCGTCCTGCTTCGCGACGTACGCGCCGACCCGGTAGCTCATGTCGCTCGCCATCGCGAGATAGCGCGCATAGGACGCGGCCGGCCGCTCGGGCGACAGGTCGGCGAGCACGAGCATCGACGGGAATCGCGGGTTGTCGCGCAGTTCGAGCCGCCCGTTTCCGGCGGCCAGCGCGGCGACGGCGGCCGGATCGGCCGCGCGCGTGTGCCACACGCTTTCGTCGTGGGTGGTGAGCATGTCCATGCCCGTCGTGCGCAGCTTGAATTCGAACTGGACGAGAAAATGCCGCACGCCGAACCCCGTATAGCGCTCCTGGATCGCTTCCCTCGCCATCGTGTACAGCATCAGCCCGCTGGCGAGCAGGATCGCGACGGTCACGGCGGCGCCGCCGGCATACAGCAGCGCGCGCTGGCGGCGGCCGGCCGGCGTGGGATCGGCGGACGGGCCGGCGGCGAGGCGGGATCGATCGGGTGCGGCGCGGTGGTCCATCGGGGCGGGGCGGTCGGCCAAGGTGCCCCCATGATAATGGAGTCCGATCGGTACGCAACGCTGCCCGTCAGGGTTGCGCGGCGCGCGTGCCGTCGGCCCGGCGCGGGTCCGGCCCGGGCGGATCGTCCGGCTCGCACGTGACGAGCCGGTATCCGAAGCCGTACATCGTCATCATCCGCACGCCGTGCCGCCCGTCGAGTTCGAGCCGGTCGCGCAGATACGCGACGTGCGTGTCGAGCCGCCGGCTTTGCGACGCGACGAGCGAGCCCCACACGAGCTGGCTCACGTGCGCGCGATCGAGCGCACGGCCCATGTTCAGGAAGAACGCGGTCGCGATCTGGAAGTGCTTCTCGGTCAGCACGTGCTCGCGGCCGGCGACGGTCACGCTGCGCGCGGCCGTATCGAACTCGAACTGTCCGATCCGCCAGTGGCGATGATGGATCGCACGGTGATGGGACCAGCGCAGCCACGTCGCGATGCTGCCGATCAGCGCGTCGGGCGACGCGGCGTAAGGCAGATGCTCGTTCGCACCCGCCAC
Organism: Burkholderia anthinoferrum; assembly: GCF_002925705.1. Classification (NCBI taxonomy): domain Bacteria; kingdom Pseudomonadati; phylum Pseudomonadota; class Betaproteobacteria; order Burkholderiales; family Burkholderiaceae; genus Burkholderia; species Burkholderia anthinoferrum. The sequence continues at coordinate 51,193 of NZ_LFZP01000063.1, read as the reverse complement.
GAAACACGCCGATTGCGCGAGATCCGCATCGCGCTGGCTGATCGACATGATCGCCACGGTGTCGGCGAAACGCGCGCGCAGCGCGCGGATCGCGTCCGTCGTGCGGCGGCAGGCCGTTTCGCATTGCACGATGAAGAGATCGAACGCGCGCGTGTCGCAGGCCGCGAGCAGATCGGTCAGATATTCGAAGCGCAACGGCCGGTAGCCGGCGCGGCGCAGGATGTCGTCGATGCGCAGCCGATCGTAGCCATGGCCCGCGCGGCGCAGCCGGTCGTCGAACATGCCGCGGCTCGGATGATCGATCGTTAGGATCGCGATCGCGGTCGAAGGGGCGTCGGTCACGGTGCGAGCGGGCGAAGCCGGTGCGGCGCGGTGGCGGCGTGCGTTCGCGACCGGAGGGAAAGAAGCGGGATCATGGCCGGAAGGCTCCGGGCAGGGAGTGGCGTGATGCCGTCCAAAAAAAGTCCCGCCGGAGAAGGCGGGAAAAGTATCGACTATGGAGCCTGATCTCCTGGAGACGGAGAACAAGCAGGCCGATTGTGGTCGTTTCGGAGTCTGAAGAAAATCAGTCCAGTCCGAAACTGCGCGTCGCTGCCACGGAAAGCGCATGTTTGGGACCGGTCTGACAGGAAACATAACGGCATTCGGACCACAGGCCATGCGGAGTTGCCGACAATGGAGCGCATCGCGTGCGGCGTCGCGACCGCTTCTCCGCGTTCGCCGCATCGCGCGGGCCGTGCGCCGCGCTGCGCGCCATCCGTCATCCGTTGCCGAATCCTCGTTGCCCATGAAACCTTCCGTCCGACTCGTCGCGCTGCTGGCGTGGCTCGCGCTCAGCCTGGCCGGCACCGCGTTCGTCGTGTCGCGCGCGGTCGCCGACGCGTACAACCGCTTCTTCCAGGATTCGAGCATCACGATCCGTCTGCTCGCGCAGAAGGCCGCGCAGCACGAGGCGATCCTCGCGACGCTCGGCGCGTCGTCGCTGGCCGCGCCGCCGGCGCACATGCTCGACAGCCTGCGCGAGCGGATGCCGCAGGTCGACGGGCTCGCGTACTGGCGCGCCGGCGCGGGCTGGCAAACCGACGGCGGACCGGCGCCGGCCGAGCCGCCGCGGCCGACGCCCGGCAAACCGTTCGCGATGGTGTTCGACGGCGCCGCCGCGTACTGGCTCGTGGCGAATTCCGGCTGGGCCGTGCGTGTCGATCCGCGCCAGATGATTCCGGCGGGCGACTGGTCGTCGGCGATTTCGTCGGCGGCGCTGGCGGTGCGCGATCGCCGTATCGACTTGCTGTCGCGTGCTTCCGGCAGCCCACTGCCCGGCTGGACGGTGCCTCTGGAGAAGCGCTTGCCCGCGCAGCCGCAGGCATTCGTGCTGCACACCACGCGCACGCTGACGGCCGCCGATCTGCCGTGGCTGCCGATCGCGTTGTGGAACGCGGTGGCCGCGCTGCTCGTCGCGGGTGCGCTCGTCGCGTGGCGGCTGCGCGAGGCGCGGCGCCGCGAGGATGCCCGCGCGCGGCTCGACCGCTTCGGCCGGCTCGATACCTTCGGCGAAATGGCCGCGGGCCTCGCGCACGAGCTGAACCAGCCGCTCGCGGCGATCGTCAGCCACGTGCGTGCGGCCGAACGCCTGCTCGATCAACCCGACGAGCGCGACAGCGTGCGGCGAGCGCTGCAGACGAGCGTCGCGCAGGCGAAGCGCGCGGCCGCGATCCTGGAACGCATGCGCGAAGCGGTCGCCACCGCGCATGGCGGCGAGCGCCGCGCGCTCGATCCCGACGCGATCATGCACACGCTGCTGTTCCTGTACCGCGACGAATGCGCGCGCGAGCACGTCGCGCTCGGCTGGCACAACGCGGCGCCGCGCGAGCGGCCGTTCGCCGAGCCGATCGCGGTCGAGCAGATCCTGCACAACCTGATCCGGAACGCGCGCGATGCGCTGGCCGGTACCGGGGCCGGCACGTCGCGCGGCGAGATCCGCGTGAGCGGCGCGCGCGTCGGCCGGCATTACCGCTTCAGCGTCGTCGACAACGGCCCCGGCGTGCCGGAAGACGCGCTGCCGCGCCTGTTCGAACCGTTCTTCACGACGCGTGCGCGCGGGCTCGGCCTCGGGCTGCCGCTGTGCGACACGCTCGCGCAGCGCCAGGACGGCGCGCTGACGGTGCGCAACCTGCCGTCGGGAGGTGTCGAGGCCGTGCTGTCGTTGCCGCTGGCAGAGGAGGCCGCATGAATGGCTCGCCTTATTCGGCGCCCGCCGCAGCGGCCGTCGCGATCGTCGACGACGACGAAGCCGTGCGCGACGGGCTTGCGTTGCTGCTGCGCACGGTGGGCGTGCCGACGCGCTGCTATCCGGACGCGCCGGCGTTTCTTGCCGATGCCGACGACCCGGCGCTCGGCTGCGTGCTGCTCGACATCCGGATGCCGGGGATGAGCGGCCTCGACGCACTCGACGCACTGCGTGCGCGACGCGACCTGCCGGTGATCGTGATGACGGGCCACGGCAACGTCGATGCGTGCCGGCGCGCGTTCAAGCGCGGCGCGCTCGATTTCCTGCGCAAGCCGGTGGACGACGACGAGCTGATCGATACGGTTCAGCAAGCGCTGCGCCGGCAGGCGGCACAACGCGGGCAGGACGATGCGGGCCAGACGCGCGCGGCCCGTATCGCGACGCTGAGCGCGCGCGAACGGGAAGTGCTCGACGGCATCGTGCGCGGCTGGAGCAACAAGGAGATCGCGCGCGTGCTCGGGCTGTCGCCGCGCACCGTCGAGACCTATCGCGCGAACGTGTTCGACAAGCTGCGGGCCGCGTCGCTCGTCGAACTCGTGCGCGATTACGCGGCGCTCGCGGGCTCGGCGCTTCCATCGCATCGCATGGCGCCTCCGTAGCGCTACGGAGGCGCAACCCGTAGCCGAACGGGTTCAACGATCGCGGCGCGATTCCTACGATGGGGGCTTCTCCGACCAGTCATCCATCGTCAAGGATTCGATTCATCATGATCAAGCGCTTTGCCGTGCCTTCCACGCTGGCCCTGCTGTTCTCGGGCGCCGCTTTTGCCGATACCGTCGCCGCGCCGGAAACGAAGAAGACCGCCGAACCGGGCGACGCCGGCTACTACGCGACGGGCCGCGTCATCGGCGCGTTCGACAACGCGGTGAACATGGAGCTGACGAGCCCGCGCGTCACGAGCCGCGTCGGCGGCCCGGAGACGGGCTCGAACGTCACCGGCTCGCTCGGCCTCGGCTACCAGTTCGGCAACGGCTGGCGCGCGGAAGGCGAATACGTGTTCAAGCGCACCAACAACTTCACCAGCTACTGGGCGCCGTTCGACGCGAACGCGAACGAATTCCACGTGTCGGCGCAGCGCCTGATGCTGAACGGCTACAAGGACTTCGATCTCGGCCGCGGCTTCTCCGTGTACGGCACGCTCGGCATCGGCGTCGCGATCGTGTCGGCCGACGGCTGGCAGACCAACGACACGCGCCGCTTCGCGTCGAAGACGCAGACCAATCTCGCGTATTCGGCTGGCGCGGGCGTGAGCTATGCGATCAACAAGCGCTTCTCGATCGACCTCGGGTATCGCTATGTCGACATGGGCAACGTCGAGACCGGCTTCAACACGTTCGCGAACCGCGTCAACGCGCGCGACGAACAACTGAAGTCGAAGCTGTCGTCGAACGAGGTGTTCATCGGCTTGCGCGGCCGGTTCTAAGTGCCGTCCGCCGGGCCGGCCGCGGATCGGTAGGACCAGGCCGACTACGGTCCGGATCGAAGGTAACGCAGTCCGATTTACCGAAACCGGCGCGACGGCGATACTCGGGGTCATTCGTTCAACTACGGGAGCACGGATTGCCGCGGCGGATGTCGCGCAATGCGTCGTCGACATCATGAGCATGCAGGACATCACCGGCCATTACGCGATTCCGCTCGCGCATCCGTTCTCGGATGTGCCGCCGCCGTACGGCCGGCGGCGCCGGCCGTTCGTGGCGAGCCGGCGGCCGAAACCGAACGTGTTCGACCTGAAGGGCACGCGCCGCGCGGCGATGCCCGCGGCCGGGCAAGCCGATATGGTTGTGCACGCAACGAAGTCGCGCAAAGCCGAGAAGGCGGTGCGTGCGGAGGATTTCGGCTCGGATAACCGGGCATGGGTCCGGCCGCACCCGCTGCGCCGCCACTGGCGGCTCACGCTGATGGCGTGCGCGCTGTTCGGCGCGACGTGCGTTTTCGCGACGCATTTCGTCGATGAACGTCAGCACGCGGCGGAGCATGGCGCCGTCTATTCGGCGGCGATCCTGGTGGCGCCGACGGCGGCCGTTGCCGCGACGCAGGTGGCGCAGGCGACCGGCAGGGCGGCCGAAGTGGCGATCGTGCCGGCCGATCGTGCGACGGCCGCGGACGGCGAGGTTGCCCGTCCGGCGGCTGTCGCGGTGGAAGCTGCGGAAGCGGCATCCGCGGCATCGCGTGCGCTGCATGCCGGCCGCGCGCCGTCGGGCGATGCGCCGGTGGCCGTGGCGATGGCGATCGCATCGGATGCCGTCGTGGCGCAAGCCGCGGCGCCGGATGCCGAACCCGCATCGCCGGTCACCTCGAAGCCGGTTGCCGCCGCCGCGCGTTCGGCGGCGAAGCCTGCCGCCATGTCGCGTGGCAAAAAGGCGCCGGACGCGGCGTCGAACGCGCCGGCGGCCCCGCCATCTCGTGGTGCGGCAACGCATGCGCAACGGGCCGCACACGCGGCAGGCGAGCCGGCGGGCACTCCCGCATCGAGTTCGGCCGAGGCCGTCGGCATGACCGCCGCCGAATTCGCGCAATGGCTTGCCACGACGCGTGACGTGTCGCGGCCGGCAGCGGGCGACACCGATCTCACGGTCGCGTTGCCGAGTCACACGCGGCTGATCGGGCGCTGACGGCGCACGTCGCGCGCGGGCACGGCGCGCGTCGTCTTGGGGGCAGACCATTCCGGCGACGCCATGGTTCGGCGTCGCTTTCCTGGTTTCCATATTTCGATTATTATCGAACAATGGAAACGAACCAGACCATTGCCGCCCTTGCGGCGCTCGCGCATGAATCCCGGCTTGCCGTCTTTCGCGCGCTCGTGCAGGCGGGGCCGCAAGGCATGCCGGCCGGCCGGATCGCGACGCTGCTCGACGTGCCGCCATCGTCGCTGTCCTTTCACCTGAAGGAACTCGCGCATGCGCAGCTCGTCACCAGCCGCCAGGAAGGCCGCTTCGTCTTCTACTGCGCGAACTTCGACACGATGAACGGGCTGCTGGGCTATCTCACGGAGAACTGTTGCGGCGGGAATCCGTGTTCGCCGGTTTCCGTCTGTTCGCCGTCGGCAAAGAGCAACCGCAACCGGCAATCCTGAAGCGCATTCGCGTGCCCCGCCCATGACCACGAACGTCCTGATCCTTTGTACCCACAACTCGGCACGCAGCGTGCTGGCCGAGGGCATGCTCAATCACTGGGCCGCGAAGCTCGGCAAGGATGTGCGTGCCTACAGCGCCGGCAGCGCGCCGAGCGGTCGCCTCAATCCGTTCGCGCTGGAAGCGCTGACGAACGCCGGCGTCGACGTGGCCGGATACCGCAGCAAGAGCTGGGACGAGTTCGTTGGCGACGGCGTGCCGGAAATGCGCGTCGTCATCACCGTGTGCGACGGCGCGGCGGCGGAAACCTGTCCGTACTGGCCCGGCAGCCCGGTCAAAGTCCATTGGGGTTACGCCGATCCGTCGAATGCGACGGGCGGTGACGAAGGCAAGCGCCGCGCGTTCGAACTCACGCGTCAGGCGATCGGCTATCGCATGCTGCAGTTGCTCGCGCTGCCGCTGGACCGCATGAGCCATGCCGAACTCCAGACGGCGTTGACCGCGATCTCGCAAACCTGATCATTTGCGCGGCGGTCTGCCGAAACGCGCGAGCGCCAACGACTTCGAGGCTGAACCTGTCCGATGAACACATCCAACGTCGCCCCGCCGGGCAAGGCTGTCGCAAAGCCTTCCATCAACTTCTTCGAACGCTACCTGACGATCTGGGTCGCGCTGTGCATCGTCGCCGGCATCGCGCTCGGCCAGGTGCTGCCCGACCTGTTCCAGCGGATCGGCCGGATGGCGTACGCGCAGGTCAATCTCCCGGTCGGGCTGCTGATCTGGGTGATGATCGTCCCGATGCTGGTCAAGGTCGACTTCGGCGCGCTGCACGAGGTGCGTCGGCATGTGAGAGGCATCGGCGTCACGCTCGTCGTGAACTGGCTCGTCAAGCCGTTCTCGATGGCGTTTCTCGGCTGGCTGTTCATCCGCCATCTGTTCGCGCCGATGCTGCCGGCCGACCAGCTCGACAGCTACATCGCGGGCCTGATCCTGCTGGCCGCGGCGCCGTGCACGGCGATGGTGTTCGTATGGAGCCGGCTGACGGGCGGCGACCCGCTGTTCACGCTGTCGCAAGTCGCGCTGAACGACAGCATCATGGTGATCGCGTTCGCGCCGCTGGTCGGCCTGCTGCTGGGGATGTCGGCCATCACGGTGCCGTGGGCGACGCTGCTCACGTCGGTCGTGCTCTACATCGTGATTCCGGTGATCTTCGCGCAGCTGTGGCGCAAGATGCTGCTCGCGAAGGGGCAGGCGGCGTTCGACGCCGCCATGGCGAAGGCCGGCCCGTGGTCGATCGCCGCGCTGCTGGCCACGCTCGTGCTGCTGTTCGCGTTTCAGGGCGAAGCGATCCTGCGGCAGCCGCTCGTGATCGCGCTGCTCGCGGTGCCGATCCTGCTTCAGGTGTTCTTCAATTCGGCGCTCGCGTACTGGCTCAATCGCGCGGTGGGCGAGAAGCACAGCGTGGCCTGCCCGTCGGCGCTGATCGGCGCATCCAACTTTTTCGAGCTGGCGGTCGCGGCCGCGATCAGCCTGTTCGGTTTTCATTCCGGCGCGGCGCTGGCTACCGTCGTCGGCGTGCTGATCGAGGTGCCGACGATGCTGCTGGTCGTGCGTATCGTCAACCGGTCGAAGGGCTGGTACGAGTGCCGGGCCCGAGATCACGAGAGAACCGCCCCATGACCGACTCCCTGAAAGACCTGCCGCAACTCGACGCCACGCTGTTTCACGTGCCGGACGTCGCGCACCTGCGGCCCGCGGCGCCGTCGACCCATTCGCCGAGGTTCCTGCTTCTGTACGGGTCGCTGCGCGAGCGTTCGTTCAGCCGCTTGCTGGTCGAGGAAGCTGCGCGCCTGCTCACCGCGATGGGCGCCGAGGTGCGCATGTTCAATCCGAGCGGATTGCCGCTGCCGGACGATGCGCCGGAGAGCCACCCGAAAGTGGTCGAGCTGCGCGAGCACGTGATGTGGTCCGAAGGCATGGTGTGGTGCTCGCCGGAACGGCACGGCGCGATGACCGGCATCATGAAAGCGCAGATCGACTGGATTCCGCTGTCGACGGGCGCCGTGCGGCCGACGCAGGGCAAGACGCTCGCGGTGATGCAGGTGAGCGGCGGCTCGCAGTCGTTCAACGCGGTGAACCAGATGCGCGTGCTCGGGCGCTGGATGCGCATGCTGACCATCCCGAACCAGTCGTCGGTGGCCAAGGCGTTCATGGAATTCGACGAAGCGGGGCGGATGAAGCCGTCCGCGTATTTCGATCGCGTGGTGGACGTGATGGAGGAACTGGTGAAGTTCACGCTGCTCACGCGCGACGTCGGCCCCTATCTGGTCGACCGGTACAGCGAGCGCAAGGAAAGCGCGGAGGAACTGTCGAAGCGCGTCAATCAAGCGCGTATCTAGGGTCTGTTGACATACGGAACGCGACGCCCCGAATACTCGACGTATCGCCAAGGCGCACAACGCGGCGAGCGGGCATTCGCATGTGCATTCCGCATGTAAATGTAAACAGATTGCCATTGAATGGACACCCGGGCGCATCGCGCGCATTCCGGCGCGGCGCGTCGGATTTGCGCGAGTGTGCTGGATTCGGGGAATGTCACGGCAAACCGGGAGTGGAACCATGGTGTTTCTTCGTCAAGCGACCGAATCCGATCTGACCGCGATCGACGCGCTGCTTCGTGCCAGCGGTTTGCCGACTGCGGGCGTTGCCGTACATCTGCCGCATTTCGTCGTTGCCGACGCGGCGTCCGGCATCGTGGGGTGTGGTGGAATCGAGTTCCACGGACGCCATGCGCTCATTCGTTCGATCGCTGTCGTCGAACACGCGCGTCGCGCCGGCGTCGGGCGGATGCTGGTGGCTCGCCTGCTCGCGGAATGCCGCGCGCGTGCCGTCCAGTCGGTCGCGCTGCTGACCACGACGGCGGAAGACTACTTCGTCACGCAAGGCTTCGTCCGTATCGCCCGCGAGGCGGTGCCCGCGCCGTTGCTGGCGTCCAGCCAGTTTCAGGGCGTCTGTCCGGGGTCGGCCGTCGCGATGCTGATGATCTGCGACGCAAAAATCGGACGTGGCTGATTTCCTTCCCGGTTCATATTCCCGACAATTCAGGTTCTGCGGCCCGGCACACCCCCGTGTGCCGGATCATGGAGATATCTCCTCTTCGCGGCTGGTCTTCCCGACTGGCCGCTTTTTTATTCCTGTTCGTTACCGGAGAGTACGATCGATGCAGCTCGACCGTCTGATCCCTGAAATCCTGTTCGGCTTCACCGGCCTGATCGGCATCATCAATCCGGTCGGTATGGCATTCGTGTTTCTCGAGCGCACGCAATCGCTGACCGAAGCCGAGCGCGCGATTCTGTCGAAGCGGCTCGCGACGAACGTCTTCGCCACGCTGCTCGTGATTTTCTTCGCCGGCGCGCCGGTGCTGAATTTCTTCGGAATATCGATGGAGGCGCTGCGGATCGGTGGCGGCTTCGCGGTGGCCGTGGCCGGCTGGTCGATGCTGAACGCGCCGGACGTACCGGCCGGCGGCGACGCCGCCGCGCACGGCGATGACCTGCACAAGCTGATGTCGCGCGCGTTCTTTCCGCTGACCGTGCCGCTGACGATCGGCCCGGGCTCGATCGCGGCCGGCATCGCACTGCACGCGAACCGCGCGCATACGGCGAGCGACTATCTGTTGTCGGGGGTCGTATCGGCGGCGGTCGCGGCGCTCGTCGCGTTCGCGATCTGGCAGATCTACAGCCGCGCGACGACGCTCGCGCGCTATCTCGGCAGCGAAGGGACGAAGGTCGCGATGCGCGTCTCCGCATTCCTGCTGCTGTGCGTGGGCGTGCAGATCATGCTGACGGGAGTGGCCGCGTTCGTGCAGACGCTGGGCGGGTAGGCGCGATGAAGGGGCGTCGTCGTGGCCTGCTTTCGAGGCCGGCGGCAATGTCGGCTACGTGTCGTTTCGATGCACATCCGCGCGCCCGCGCGGTGCCGCATCGGTTTCCCCATGCGACGGGAGCGTGGCGCCGCAATGCGGGCAACAGGATATGTCGCCCTTGCCGGCCCGCTTGTGCTCCAGCGCCGACGCGACCAGCTCCGCGCCCATGATCCCGGTCGGGAACGCGATGATCCCGTAGCCGAGCAGAATCGCGCACGACGTGATCAACCGGCCGAGCGGCGTGACGGGCGTCAGGTCGCCGTATCCGGTCGTGCTCATCGTCACGGCCGCCCAGTAGACGCCCACCGGAATGCTCGTGATCCCGTGCTCCGGCCCTTCCACGAGAAAGATCACGGTGCCGAGAATCACGACGAGCACGAACATCCCGCCGATGAACACGAAGATCTTGCGCCGCGCACGCGTGAGCGCGCGGATCAACATCTGCCCTTCCTCGAGATAGATCGACAGCCCGAGGATGCGGAACACGCGCAGCAGCCGCAGCAGCCGCACGTCGATCAGCGCGTGCAGGCCCGGGAAGAAGAACGCGAGGTAGGTCGGCAGCACCGACACGAGATCGACGATGCCGAAGAAGCTGCGCGCATACGCGGCCGGCTTCTTCGCGGTGCAGAGGCGCAGCAGGTACTCGGCGGAAAACAGCAGCGTGAACGCCCATTCGGCCGCGTAGAGCGCGTGGCCGTATTGCTGGTGCAACTCCTGCACGCTGTCGGCCATCACGACGAGCACGCTCGCGACGATCAGCGCGAGCACGGCGATGTCGAGCTTGCGCAGGAACGAAGGGCGGCGCGCGACGTGCGCGACCGCATCGCGCGCCGTATCGAAGGCGGACTGGATCAGCGAAATCATGGGCCCGAGTGTACGGGCCGTGTATCGCCCGGCCTATCGGACAGGTCTGATTCCTGCGTTGCGGGCTACTGCGCGAAGCGCTGCGTAATGGTGTCCTTCAACCGGGCGGGGGTCAGTTCGCCCATGTGCGATTCCACGAGTTCGCCTTTCGCGTCGAAGAACAACGTGGTCGGCAGCCCGCGCGAGCCATACGCATGCATTGCGTGCAGCGAAGGATCGAGCAGCACGTGATCGAAGCGCAGGTGCTGCTGTTCGAGGAAAGCGCGCACCGCTTGCGCGCTTTCTCCCTGGTTGAGCATCAGCACCGTGATGCCCGGATGGTCGCGCTGCGCCTGTGCGAGGATCGGCATCTCGCGGCGGCACGGCGCGCACCACGTCGCCCACAGGTTCACGACGACCGGCTTGCCGACGAAGCCCGCCGGCAACACGGGCGTCGAATCGAGCGCCTGGAGCGGCATCGCGGCAAGCGGCGGCGCGCCGCGCTGCAACGTCGCGAGCGTGCCTTGCGCGATACCCCACGCACCGAGGCCCGCGACGATGCCGGCCAGCACCGGCCGACGCAGCGCGGGCAGGCGGCGCAGGCGCCAGCCGGCGAACACCAGCGCGGCCGCGATACCGATGCGCGCGTCGAAGCCGCCGTCGCCGAGCGCGACGATCGCGCGCGGCGTCGCCGCATAGTCCGGCCACCATTGCGCGACGTAACCGACCCGAGCGGCGATCAGCCCGAGCAGCAGCACGTCGAGGATCAGGCTCGACGCGCTCTTGTGATGCCCGTCCGGCGGACGGCGCTGGATGAAGCGCGCGACGAGCCACGCCAGCAGCGCGGCGACGGCTACCGCGACGACGCGGATCGAGAAGGGACCGATGCTCAGCATGAGGCAGGAAGAATGATGGACGTGATCGAGCGGGGCGGAAAGGCGGATGGCCGCCGCGGCGATCGAGCCGTCGGCGGTCGTGCGGCGTTTCGACCGGTTGCCGCGGATGGGGTTCCTTTCCGGAACGTAACGGCGTGTTGCGGAAAGCGACAGGCGCCAGGCGGGGTAGCCCGGGATTGCATGCCGTTCACGCCGGCGTGCAGCGAATCAGACGGGGCCGATGGTCAGCAGCGTGCCGTTCATCAACAATATGCTTGCCGGTCTGGTGTGGTGTCCGCCGGTATCCCGCACAGGGATCTCTCCTTGACGGCCGCTCCGCTCGCGAGCGGCCGCTTTTTTTAGCGTCGTGCGTGCACGCGTGAATGCCTTGTGGCGGTCGGTGGGCGCGGCCGCACTCCGGTGTATATCGGCTGGTTTAACGGAATAGGAACGCTGCCAGATGCGAGCACAGGGCATTCACGCGTTCGCGACATGACGCCCGTCTCGGCTGCCCCGGCGCATCCGCGGGCGGCTGTCGATCGCTTGCTCACTGGCCGTCGCCGCCGACATGCGTGCCGTAAAGCGCGGCGACGAAGTCGACAAACGCACGCACCTTCGGCGGCACGTGCCGGGATTTCGGATACAGCGCGTAGTAGCGGCGCTTCGCCAGCGTATGGCCGGGCAGGATCGGGACGAGCCGCCCGTGCGCGATGTCGTTGCTTACCGTGTGGTGCGTGAAGGCGCCGATGCCGAGGCCGCCGAGCGCGGCCGCATGCAACGCGGTGATCGCATCGATGCGCAGCGGGCCGTCGAGCCGCACCGTGACCGGTGCGCCGCTCGGCGGTGTGACGCGCCAACTGATCCGGTCGTCGCCGCCGCTGTAGGCGAGCAGATCGTGTTTCGCCAGTTCAGCGGGTGTGCGCGGCAGGCCGCGGCGCGCGACATAGTCCGGCGCCGCGACGAGAATTTCGTCGGAGATCGCCAGGGTTTTCGCGACGAGATCGGAGTCCGGCAGTTCGCCGCTGATGCGCAGCGCGACGTCGAACCCTTCGCCGATCAGATTGACGAAGCGGTCGCTGCACGACACGTCGAGGCGAATGTCGGGGTAGGCGGTGCGGAACGCGGGCAGCCATGCCGGCATTTCCAGCGTGCCGACCGACAGCGGCATGCTGACGCGCAATACGCCCGACGGCTGGCCGGGCGTATCGGTCACGCTCTCCGCCGCTGCCGCGACGCGCTCGAGAATCTCGACGCATGCGTCGTAATAGCGCTCGCCGGCGGGTGTCAGCGAGAAATGGCGCGTGTTGCGGTTGACGAGCTGCACGCCCAGGCCGGCTTCGAGCAGTTTCAACTGGCGCGATACGGTCGAATGGGTCGTGTCGAGGCGATCGGCCGCGGCCGAGAATCCTTTTGCTTCGACGAGGCTCCGATAGACGCGCATCGCGAGCAGTTGATCCATGTCGGGCTCCGGTTCGCGGAAGAAGCGGTGATCGGGCCGCCGCACCCGCTTCGACGGGTGCGGTGCGGCGAACGATCAGCGCAGCGGCAGGGCGAGGATGTCGGCCGTCGTCTTCACGTCGCCGAACGTATCCTCGATCTCGGCGAGCGCGGCGCGGTGCAGCGTGTCCTTGTCGATCGACTGGCCGTTCGCGCGTGCGATGGCGCGCGTCGCAGAGGCGTCCGATGCTACCACGACGCCGTAGCCGAGCGGCGCGGCATCCCGGGCGGCGCCGGCGACGCATGCGTGCGTCATCAGGCCCGCGATCACCAGCGTCTTGATACCGTCCGCCTTCAGGCGCTTGTCGATATCGGTGCTCGCGAACACGCTGACCGTTTCCTTCCGCACGACCACGTCCTGCGCGCGCGGCTTCATTTCCGGAATGAACTCGACGGTCTTGCCGCCGAGTGCGAACAACGCCGAGCCTGCCGGCGCGACGTGCTGGACCTGGTAGACGCGCATGCCGTTGCGGTCCGCGAAGTCGATCAGGCGCTTCGCGTTGGCCATCGCCTGTTGGACGTCGGCGATCGGCATCCTGCCGTTCAGGTATTCGTTCTGGAAATCGATGACGACGAGCGCGGTCGTCTTCGGGTCGAGATGGTCGATCGGTTGCGCGCCGGCCATCGCGCGAATCGTCGGCGTGGCGGGCAGGCTGGATGCGGCTTCGGCGGTCGGCAGCATGGTGGCGGCCGACGCGAGGACGGCGTAGCGGGCGAGGTTGCGGATCGAGAATGCAAACATGACGGGGCTCCTGTGGAAATGTCGAGTGCCTCGAACTATAGGGACGTCGCCGCGAATACGCGCCACCGCCGGGAAAACATCACCTGTGCGGACGGCGAACGAATCGCGCGGGACCGCGGCCTGGCGATGCGTTGTGCGAACGGCTGGCCGTTGTCTGTCCGTCGGTGCGTCATGCAAGGATAAAAAACGGGCGCGCATCGATCACTCGGTCCCGGCTGATTCAGGCGGGAATTCCCGTGAGGCGGGTCTTATCGAACGCAGGAGACACGCGCAAGCGAAAGGCGGCGTAAGCGCCGGCCGTCGTTGCGGCCGCAAGCAGCGGCGGCTTTTTGATAGACAGGCAGGCTCGCGGGAACCGGGAAGTGCGAAGCGTGATGCCGTCAGCGTCGGGAGCCGTTACCCGATTCCGCCTCACCGAGCCGATACGCGGTAAAGAACGCGTACCACGGCGACCCTTGCGCGACCGGTATGCCGAGCGCCGCCGTCCGCTGTTTCAGCGCACCGAACACATCGTTGACGAACGTATTCAGCGCTTTGTCGCCGAATGGAACCGGTTGCGTTCGTCCTGCGGCGAACGCGCCGTACGCGATCGCCAGCAGGCGCGCGCCGTCGTCGGTTCCCGCGATCGTCGCGTTGATCGTGTCGACGAAGCGTGGCCGGTCTTCATCGCGCGCGGCGGACAGGCACAGGAACACGATCGCCGATAGTTCACGCCGGTCTTCCACCCTCAGCAGCGCAGGCAGCCGGGCAACGATCCGCTCCGCGGGTTCCTCGCGCAGCGCATCGCCGAAGTCGAGTACGGCGGTCATCGGATTCGTGTCCGCTTTCAGGCGCTCGAGTGCCGGTTGCGACGCCGACGACACGCCGCCCTGCGTCGCGGCCGGTGTAGACCGCAACGCATCGGCCACCTGCCGCGCCCACTCCGGAAAGATCATCCGCACGTTGCCGAACTGCTCGCCGCCTTCGGCGGCCGGATTCCACCGATAGACGATCGTGCCGCCGCGAATGAACGGCGAATACAGGTGCTCGGGTGTTTGCGGCGGCGGCCGCCGGTTGATCGGCAGCCACGCGAGCGTGAGCCAGTCGTAGCGGCCCGTCGCGGGCACGGCGGGGCTCGCGCTCGCGACGACCTGCCACGTGCCGCGATTCGCATAGCGGCGGCGCGCGTCGGGTACCGGGACGGTGCGGCCTTTCGCGGTGTCGAAATACGTGTTGCCCGTGACGTTCGCGCCGCTGTCAGCGGCCGGCGTGATGGTCGAGACGACCCACGACGCGCCGTCCGCCGAGCGGTAGTCGGACGGCTTCAGCGTCGCCACGTCGTGCACCATGCGCGTTTCCGCCGCGACGGGGCCTGGCGGGGCATTGGCGGGTGCGGCGAAGATACTCGGCATGGGCAGTCCTCGGATTCGGGTGCGCATCGCCGAGCGGGGGATGCGGTGCGGTTGTTTCTCGTAACTGTAGGACGTTGCTACAGATATCGCGAGGAATCCCGGCGCACAGGGCGAGGAGTGACACGGATTCACATTTTGTAGCAACATACCTACATATATGGCTTCCAGGAGTCCATCGTGACCATCACCACCCTCTCGAGTCGTGAGCTCAACCAGGACGTGACCAAGGCAAAGAAGGCGACGAAGGATGGCCCCGTGTTCATCACCGACCGCGGCAGGCCGGCCCATGTGCTGCTGAGTTTCGAGGAATACCAGCGTCTCACCCGGCAGCGGCGCAACATTGCCGACTCGCTCGCTATGCCGGGTGTCGAGGACATTGAGTTCGACCCGCCGCCCGCAAACGTCAAAATCAAGGAGGTCGGCTTCTGATGATGTTCGTTCTTGATACCAATGTGGTTTCGGAACTCCGGAAAGTGCGGGCGGGCAAGGCGGACAGGAACGTGGCGGCCTGGTGTTCGACCGTCGATGCGTCGGTGCTGTTTGTCTCGGCCATCACGATCATGGAGCTGGAGACCGGTGTCTTGCAGGTCGAGCGCAGAGGCACGGAACAGGGGGCGCTTCTCAGGGCATGGCTTGACGGGCACGTGCTGCCCGAGTTCGCTGGGCGCGTGTTACCGGTCGATACCGCCGTCGCCCAACGATGCGCACGGCTCCATGTGCCGGACCGGCGATCCGAGCGGGACGCGCTCATTGCTGCGACGGCGATCGTGCATGGCATGACGGTCGTGACGCGCAACGTTGCCGGTTTTGTTGAAACCGGTGTCGCGATTCTGAATCCGTGGGATTGAGCGAATAGATCAACTTGCTCCCGAGGCGAAATCGGATTCTGCCGCTGGTCGCAGTCGTCTTCGCGGGCATCGAACATCGGCGCGACCGACGAGTCGCGCCGCCGCGTCAGCGTTGCCCTTTACCCGCGCATCGGCGGATCGAGCCGCGCGAACGCTGCCTGCCGGCGATACGGGAAATGCGGATACGGCGCTTCCACCGCGCTCGCCGCATCGAGCGTCGCCATCTGCGCATCGGTCAGCGCCCAGCCGACCGCGCCGAGGTTCTGCCGCAACTGTTCCTCGTCGCGCGCGCCGACGATCACCGACGACACGGTCGGCCGCTGCAGCAGCCAGTTCAGCGCGATCTGCGGCACCGTCTTGCCGGTTTCCTCCGCGATCGCGTCGAGCGCGTCGACCACGTCGTACAGGCGCGCGTCGTCGACCGGCGGCCCGTAGCTGGCCGTTTCATGCAGGCGGCTGCGTTCGGGCAGCGGCGCGTTGCGCCGGATCTTGCCGGTGAGCCGGCCCCAGCCGAGCGGGCTCCACACCAGCGCGCCGAGGCCCTGATCGGCGCCGAGCGGCATCAGGTCCCATTCGTAGTCGCGGCCGACGAGCGAGTAGTACACCTGGTTCGCGACGTAGCGCGACCAGCCGTGCCGGTCGGCCGCCGCGAGCGACTTCATGATCTGCCAGCCGGCGAAGTTCGACACGCCGATATAACGGAGCTTGCCCGCGCGCACGAGATCGTCGAGCGTCGACATCACTTCCTCGACCGGCGTGCTCGCATCGAACGCGTGCAGTTGCAGCAGGTCGATGTAGTCGGTGTCGAGGCGGCGCAGCGCGTCGTCGACGGCGCGCACCAGCCGTGCCCGCGACGTGCCCGCGTCGTTCGGGCCGTCGCCGGTCGGCAGGCCCGTCTTGGTCGAGATCAGCGCCTGGTCGCGGCGCCCCTTGAGCGCGGCGCCGAGCACGCGTTCGGACGCGCCGTCGGAATACACGTCGGCCGTGTCGAACAGGTTGACGCCGGCTTCGAGGCAGATGTCGACCAGGCGGCGCGCTTCGTCGACGCCGGTATTGCCCCATGCGCTGAACAGCGGGCCGGTGCCGCCGAAGGTGCCGGCGCCGAAGCTCAGGGCGGGGACCTTGAGGCCGGAGCGGCCGAGCGTACGGTATTCCATGTGCATTTCCTTTCGTCGTGTGAGCGCGGCGCGGCCGCGCGTCGATCGTCACGCGATCACTGTACCGTTTGCGGCTTTTCCAGATAATCCGGAAGATGACGAAAATATCCTTCGGATGGAGCGAACAATGCTGCTCGACAACCTCGCGCTGTTCCTGCGCATCGTGGAGAAGGGCGGGCTGGCCGCGGCCGGCCGCGAGGTCGGCCTGTCGCCGGCCACGGTGTCCGAACGGCTGACGGCGCTCGAGCGCCACTACGGCGCCGCGCTGCTCACGCGCACGACGCGCGCGATCAGCCTGACCGACGAGGGGCGCACGCTGGTGGACGGCGCGCGACGCCTGCTCGCCGAGGCCGACGAACTGGAAAGCCGTGTGCGGCTGGGCATGCAGACGCTGTCGGGGCCCGTGCGGCTCAGCGCGCCGGCCGATCTCGGCCGCGAGCGGGTCGTGCCGGTCGTCGACGCGTTCCTGGCCGAGCATCCGGGCGTGACGGTCGACCTGCATCTCGGCGACGGATATGTCGATCTCGTCGGGCTGGGGCTCGATTTCGCGATCCGCCGCGGCACGCTGGCCGACAGCTCGTTGCGCAGCCGCTCGCTCGGCCGGGCGCGGCGCGCGGTGTGCGCGTCGCCCGCGTATCTCGCCGCACATGGCACGCCACGGCATCCGGACGAACTCGCCGAGCACGACTGCATCGTGATGCGCTTCGGCCAGGATCTGTATGCCGAATGGCCGTTCAGCATCGACGGCACATTGAAGCGCGTGGTGGTGCGCGGCCGGCGCGTCGCCAACGACGGCGCGCTCGTACGTGCGTGGTGCGTCGCGGGGCACGGTATCGCGCTGAAGTCGCTGGTCGATATCGAGCGGGATCTGGCGTCGGGCGCGCTCGTCGAGGTGCTCGGCGCGTTCTCGCCGGGCGACGTGGATCTGCAGATCGTCTATCCGGGCGGCGTCGCGCAGCCGCGGCGCGTGCGGGCGTTGATCGACAGGCTCGCGCAGGCGCTGGCGTAGCGGCACGTTGCTTGCGCCGCGTACGAGCGGCGAGCGGTTGCGGCGGCGATATCGCTGCGATTGCATCGGCGCTGGCGCCCGATGCCGGCGCGTGGCGAGCCACACCACGCGCCAAAAGCGCGCCTCGGATTCATTGCCCACATTTCGTCATTTAGCTAATATTCAAAACGACAAACGAAGCCGAACCCTATGGACGACGTCACCCGCCTCTGCGCCCTGGCCAACGAAAGCCGTCTGGCCGTGATGCGCTGGCTCAAGCAGCCGCGCAAGCATTTCCCGCCGCAGCCGCACGGCGATGTCGACGCGCTCGGCGTGTGCTGCACGTACATCACCGAGAAACTGGGCATCGCGCCGGCCACGACCACGCGCCACATGCGCATCCTCGCGGATGCCGGGCTCGTGCAGGCGACCCGCGTCGGCAAGTTCACGTACTACAAGCGGATCGACGGCGCGCTGCGGCAGCTCGGCCGCGATCTCTCGCAACTCTGACTCCGACCGAGGCAACCGACATGGATGAACTTGCACTGCTGGCCGATGCCGACCGGCGCGCGCACGCGTATCTGGCCGCGACGAACGAACGGCGCGCGTTTCCCGATGCGGGGGCGCTCGCCGGCCTTGCGGCGTTCGACGAGCCGCTGCCCGATACGGGCCGCCCGGCCGACGACGTGCTGCGCCTGCTCGACGAGCGCGGCACGCCCGCGACGGTCGCATCGAATGGCCCGAACTACTTCGGCTTCGTGATCGGCGCGACGCTGCCGGCCGCGGCGGCGGCCGAGCGGCTGATGCTCGCGTGGGACCAGTGCGCGTCGTCGTATGCGAATTCGCCGGTGGCCGCGACGCTCGAGCGCCAGGCCGCGCGCTGGGTCGTCGAGGCGCTCGGGTTGCCCGGAGGCAGCGCGGTCGGTTTCGGCACGAGCGCGACGGCCTGCACGCTCGTCGCGCTGGTGGCCGCGCGGCGCGCGCTGCTCGCGCGCCAGGGCTGGGATATCGACGAAGACGGGCTGATCGGCGCCCCCGAGGTGAAAGTCGTGATCTCCGCGCTCGCGCACATCACGGTGAAGAAGGCGCTGCGCGTACTCGGCTTCGGGATGAAGCGCATCGTCGTCGCGCCGGTCGATACGCACGGCCGGATCGACCCGGCGCAGTTGCCGCCGCTCGACGACATGACGATCTTCTGCGTGCAGGCCGGCGAAGTGAACACCGGCGAATTCGATCCGTTCGCGGCGCTGATTCCGCCCGCGAAGGCGGCCGGCGCGTGGGTCCACGTGGACGGCGCGTTCGGCCTGTGGGCGCGGGCCTCGTCGAAGCGCGCATTGACGGACGGCGTCGACGGCGCGGACAGCTGGACGACCGATGGTCACAAGTGGCTCAACACGCCGTACGACGGCGCGATGGTGATCTGCCGCGACGCGGCCGCGCTCGCCACCGCGATGAACAGCGACGCCGTGTACCTGAGCGGCGCGCAGGATGCGCAGAAGAATCTGAACCTCGAATTCTCGCGGCGTGCGCGCGGCATTCCCGTGTGGGCCGCGCTGCGCTCGCTCGGCCGCGCGGGCGTCGCGACGATGGTCGAGCGGCATTGCGCGCAGGCGGCGCGCGTCGCGGATGGCCTGCGTGCGGCCGGCTACGACGTGATCAATCGCGTCGTGCTGAACCAGGTGCTCGTGCGCGCCGGCACCGACGAGGAAACGGCGGCGATTCTCGAAGCCGCGCAGGCGTCGGGCGACGTGTGGTTCGGCGCGACCGTATGGCAGGGGCGGCCGGCGTTCCGGATCAGCGTGTCGTCGTGGCGCACGGAGGATGCGCACATCGATCGGCTCGTCGCATTGCTGACGAGGTTGCGCGGCGTGCACGCGGGTTGAGCGTCACGCGTCGTCCGACGTCGTAACGGTTGCGTACGCAACTTTCTGGCGTTCGATGAAGTGCCGCGCGGCATGCGGGGCGCGCGACACATCCGCAGGCGTGAAAATGTCGGACAATAGTCATCGCGCGGGCCGCGCCGGCACCGCGCGTTCAACCGAAGCATTCACGCTTGCGAGATCCCCATGTCGACTTCCTTTCCCCGGGAACTGCTGAAGGCCGCCGATATCGCGAAGATGGAACCGACGCGCGAGGTGCATTCGCTCAATCCCAATGCCGTTCGTCTGAAGCGGCAACTCGGCGACCTGACCGGCCTGACGCAATTCGGCGTTCATCTGCTCACGCTGATGCCCGGTCACGAATCGGCCGAATATCACCGCCATCTGTACGAAGAGGAATTCGTGTACGTGCTGTCCGGCACCGGCACGGTGACGATCGGCGGGCACGCCAGCGAAATCGGGCCCGGCGATTTTTTGGGTTTTCCGCGCGGCGGCGACGCGCATACGGTGCAGAACACCGGCGAGGCGCCGCTGGAGCTGCTCGTTGGCGGGCAGCGGCTCGAACACGACGTGTGCGAATACCCGCGTATCGGCAAGCGGCTGTATATCGCCGGCCAGCTCGAGGAGTATGTCGAGCTGCCGAAGGCGCCGTGACGGCGGATCGAACGTCATCGACGGAGCGGGCCGTTCGGTCAATCACGATGAATTCGCTTCTCGCGACCCTGTCGCGCTTATGATGCGGGAACGCCACTGAAAGGTTCCACGCCATGGACGCGCCGCTCCCGCCGATGTCTGCCCCGATTTCCGAAACGGCTCCTGAAACCGAAGCCGAAGCTGCCGGCGAACCGCGCGCGTCGCGCGTGCATCGGCCGGTCGCGCTCGTGACCGGCTCGACGTCGGGAATCGGGGCGGCCGTCGCGCGGCGCCTCGCGGCCGACGGCTACGCGGTGATCCTGCATTCGCGCACCTCGGCCGACGCCGGGCGTGCGATGGCGCGCGAACTTGGCGGCGCCTATGTGCAGGCCGATCTCGCCGACGACGCCGAGCGCGTGAGATTGATCCGCGACGCACTCGCCGTGCACGGGCGGCTCGACGTGCTCGTCAACAACGCGGGCGTCAGCCGCGTGATTGCGCACGACGACCTCGCGGCGGCCACGCCCGACGTGTGGCGCGAAATGCACGAGATCAACGTGATCGCGCCGTTCCGGCTCGTCGCCGAAGCGCAGGCCGCCCTGCGCGAGGCGGCGTCGCACGGGCGTGCCGGGTGCGTCGTGAACGTCAGTTCGCATGCGGGCGTGCGGCCGAAGGGCGCGTCGATTCCGTATGCGGCCGCGAAGGCCGCGCTCAATCACACGACGCGGCTGCTCGCGCGCACGCTTGCGCCGGCGATTCGCGTCAATGCGGTCGCGCCGGGGCTTGTCGATACGCCGTTGACCGCCGACTGGACGCAAGCGCAGCAGCTGTGGCGCGAGCGCGCGCCGATGCGTCGCGCGGCGACGCCGGACGATATCGCGCAGACGGTCGCGATGCTCGTCGCGTCCGATTACGTGACGGGCGAGATCGTGATGCTCGATGGCGGGTTGAACCTGACGTGACGGGGTGACGCGGAGAACCGGCGGCGGTGCGCGCATCGTGTACGCAACCGCCGGGTTCGTTCGCAGGGGGATCGATCAGCCGAGGTTCGACCGCAGCCGCGCGAGCGCCTGGTCGTGCGTGCGTTCGAACTTCAGCGGCGTGACCGCGATATACCCTTCGCCGAGCGCGACCGTTTCCGAATCCGCATCGTCATCGCGCGGCGCACGCGCGAGCTTCAGCCAGTGATAGTCGATCTCGCGCGGATCGCGTCCCGACACGATTTCGACGCCCTGCAGCGTGCCGGCGCCCTGGTTCGTCACCTTCAGGCCGCGCACGTCGTCGGCCGGCCGCGGCGGGAAATTGACGTTGAGGCACGCATCGCTGTCCCAGCCGGCGGCGGCGAGCCGGCGAATGACGTCCGGCGCGTGCGCGAGCGCGGTGCCCCACGGCACCGCGTTGCGATCCGTGAACGCCTGGCTCAGCGCGATGGCCGGCACGCCGACCAGCATGCTCGTCATCGCGGCGCCGACCGTGCCGGAAAACACCGTTTCGGTGCCGAGGTTCGCGCCGCGATTCACGCCCGACAGCACGACGTCCGGCCGCGCGCCCTTCATCAGGTGGCTGACCGCGATCGCGACGCAGTCGCCGGGCGTGCCGCGCACCGCGAAGCGGCGCTCGCCCTTGCGATGCACGCGCAGCGGTTCGTGCAGGCTCAGCGAATGCGACGTGCCGCTCTGGTCTTCGGCGGGCGCGACGATCCACACTTCGCGGGCGAGTTGCGTGGCGACCTGTTCGAGTATTTCAAGGCCGGGAGCGTCGAATCCGTCGTCGTTGGTGAGCAGGACGCGATCGAACAGCGGGCGGGTTTCTTGCATCGGGACGATCCTCGCGGAAGGCAATGAGGAGAAGTGCGGCGTGGCGCAAGCCACGAGGCTGATATGACTCCCGGCGTCGACCGGGGATCGGTTTCTCGAGTCATGTTGCCAGAATTTCAGCGATTCGCCTTCAGGTAATGCCGTTATGCGGTGCCTCACCGACATCCTGGCAATTCGCAACTGCCCGGCGAGCCGAGCTGTCCAAAGCGCGCCACGTAGCGTGGCGACCATGCCTCGCGGGCGCGTGGCCGGCTCCGGTATCGTGTAAAAAGCGGCGAGTCGTCGATAACTTCGAAAAATCCGCACGACGGGGACGTGCGGCCATATCCTGTGCACTGCCGGCGCAGTGCGCGTACCGTCCGCTGCTCGGCCGCACGCCGATTTCCGGACGAACCGGAAATTATTCTAAAATTGAGCCGCTATTGCCCGGTATGCCGAGTACGGCCTGCAACACGATGGTGGGAGCATGCTTCCCATCGCGGCGGGGAAGCGGCGCATCACCGAAAGCCTCGGCGGAAACAGGAACATGGAAGAATTTTTTGTGCGCGTGATGGTAGCCGACGATCATCCCGCGTCCGCGCTGGGCATGTCGCAGGCGCTGCAAGGCAACAGCACGATCGGGCTCGTGGGCACCGTTTCGAATTCGACGGACCTGGTTGCAGCGCTCGACGTGCAGCAGAGCGACGTGCTCGTGCTCGACTATGTGATGCCGGGCGGCAAGTACGGCGACGGGCTCGTGCTGCTGTCGTTCCTGCAGCGGCGCTATCCGGCGCTGCGCATCGTGACGATCACGATGATCGACAATCCGAGCGTGCTGCGCGCGATCCACAAGCGGGGCGTGAGCTGCATTCTCAGCAAGTCCGATGCGATCTCGCACCTGATCGGCGCCGTGCATGCCGCGTACGTCGGTGCGAGCTACACGTCGCCATACATCAAGCAACTCCTGCACGACGCCAAACCCGAGCCCACCGCGCGCGCATTGACCACGCGCGAAATCGAGGTGGTGCGATTGTTCGGTGCGGGCTACACGGTGGGCGAGATCGCCACGCAGCTTCATCGGAGCAAGCAGACCGTCAGTTCCCAAAAGTCGAGCGCAATGAAGAAACTCGGTATCGTGCGCGACGCGGATCTGATCCGCTACAACGGCGAACAGGATCTCGACGGCGCACCCGACGACGAGGCGTCGCGGACGTGACGCGCCCGCGGGCCGGCTGTGCTCCGACTCCGCTGCGGGCCAGTGCCGCTGAAACGATGCATGTGCGTGTCGGCGGTGCGCGCCGCGCGACAACGCTGTTTTCGGGGCGCCGACGCGTGGAGGTCGGTAAACGATGCGGCATCCGCGGCCGCGTGTGACGAGATCGACACGACATGCCTGCAAAACTGAAAAGACTTCTTTCGTCCGCCACGCCGACGGGTCGCAAGTCATTCGAACCGGCTCGCGTGAGGCGACAGCAGCAGTTCCTGCTGTATGCAAGCGGCGCCGCGATCTCGGTGTTCATTCTGGTGTGTGCGGCGCTCGTCGTGCTGCTCGATGTGAAGGAATCCCTCGAGCGCGCCCGCGTTGACTTCACCGAGCGCAAGGCGGAGTTCTTTGCCGAGCTGGAGGTGATGAAGGCGCTGCAGAATCGCTATGTCGACAACATGGAGCAGCGTTGGGCGCACGGCCCCGTCATTGCGCCGGGCTCGCCCGGGCTGTTCGACGGCAAGCGCGGTAAACAAACCCTGGTCGGCCGGATCGGGCCGGTTGCGGTCGCGGCCTTCGTCGATGTCCCGTCAGCCGATCCGGCGAATACGCGCCTGCCCTATCTCGAAAACTTTCTCGGACAGGTGGAGACGACCGGCGTGCTGCCGCCGAAACCGGCGATTTCGGTATTCGCGTCCTATCTGATCGATTCGAACGGCGATTATCTTGTCGCGATGGGGTATCCGGTGGTCAAGCGAGCGCTCTCGTGGCCGGCCGGTTTCGACGTGCGGGCACTCGTTCGGCAACTGCGGCCGCTGAACGACGGCGCGTCCGCCCCGGCGGCTTCCGCGGCGAACGCGATCACGCTCGACCGTCGATTCGACCCGGTGCTCGGGCGCGCCGTGTTGCGGCTGGTGCAACCGGTGCGCGGCGCGAACGGCAAGCCGGTCGCCTGGTTCATCACCAACAGCCGGCCGCAGATGGACGAGATCGTGCGTCCGTCGAGCATCGGCGCGGACTACGCGCTCGTCGACGTCGGCGGCAATCTGCTGGTCGGCCGTCAACCCGATGATGTGACAGCCGCCCTGGCGCTCGCCGACGCGCGCCGCACGCAAACGGTCGTTCGTCGTGTCGGCACGCACTTCGTCATCGGCAGCCAGATACGGGAATCGGATGCGGTGCTGATGGCGACGCTCTCGTGGCGCGGCGTTCTGTACGATATTGCCGCCGCCCTCGGCGTGACGCTCGGGGCCGCCGTGTTCGCCATTGGGCTGCTGTGGGGCGCCATCGTGTCTTTCGACCGGCGCGCGCTGCGTCCGGCGAATCGCCGTGCAATTCGCCTGATCGAAAGCGAGGCGCTCAACCGTACACTGATCCGGACCGCGCCGGCCGGGCTCGTGCTGTTGTCCTTTGCCGATGGCGAGGCGATCATGCGCAACGAAGCGATGATCGCGTACGAGCGGGAGGTGGCGGGCGAGCCGCTCGGCACACTGCTGTGGCGCGCGTACCGGGACGGCGCCCCGGCCGGCAACGCGCGCAAGCGCGTGACGCGAGAGCTGGCCGTCGAGCGCGCGGGGGCCGGCATCGTCTATTTCGACGCGCACATCGCGCGCACCAAGTACCGCGGCATCGACGTGCTGCTGTGCACGCTGCTCGACATCACGGTGCGCAAGCAGGCGGAGGAAAAGCTGCGCGAGGCGCGCGAAGCGGCCGAACTCGCGAACAAGGCGAAGTCGACGTTCCTCGCGACGATGAGCCACGAGATCCGCACGCCGCTCAACGCGATCATCGGCAACCTGGAGTTGATGGCGCACGCGCAGATGGCGCCGCCGCTGCGGCGCCGGCTCGGCACGATCGTGTCGTCGTCCGATGCGCTGCTGCGCGTGATCAACGACGTGCTGGACCTGTCGAAGGCGGAATCGAATCAGATGACGCTGGAAGTCATGCCGTTCGACCCCCGCCGTCTGCTGCTCGACATCGCGGCGTTTTTCCGTCCGCTCGCCGATGCAAAGGGACTGGCGCTCGAGTGCGCCGTGTCGGCGGAGTTGGCCGATGGTTATGTCGGCGACCCGACCCGCCTGCGGCAACTCGTGTCGAACCTCGTCAGCAACGCGATCAAGTTCACCGAACGCGGCAGCGTGACGCTCTCGGCAGGGCCGGCGCGCATCGGCGCCCACAGGCGCGGCCTCGAAATACGCGTCGCGGACACCGGCATCGGCATACCCGCCGACCGCATGCCGGCTTTGTTCGACGTCTACATCCAGGCCGATGCATCGACCTATCGCCGCTTTGGCGGCACCGGCCTCGGGCTGCCGCTATGCCGCCATATCGCCACGCTGATGCACGGCGAACTGACCGTCGACAGCCGCGTCGACGAAGGCACGACGTTCACCGCGACACTGCCGCTGCCGGCCGCCCCGGCCGGATGGCGTGCGGATACGTTCGAGCACGACGCGGCGGCCGACGCCAGGCCGGAACCGGATGACCCAACGCGCGCGCCGTTGCGGGTGCTCGTTGCCGAGGACCATCCCGCGAGCCGCGCGTTGCTGCGCGACCAGCTCGATGCGCTGGGGTACGACGCGATAATCGTCAGCAACGGCGTGGAGGCGATGCGGGCGTTCTTCGAGCATCCGTTCGATGTCGTGTTGACCGATCTGGGCATGCCGGAGCTCGACGGCTACGCGCTGACGAATTTCCTGCGGGAACAGGGGGCAACGGTGCCCGTGATCGCGATGACCGCGCATGCGACGGAGGAAGACTACCGACGCTGCGCACGGGTGGGTGCCGCGGAAGTCGTACTCAAGCCGCTGTCGATGTCGGCGCTCGATGCCGCGCTGAGGCGGCATGCGGCTTCCGGCTCGCCCGCCGTGGAGCATGGTGATCACGGCAAGCAGCCGGCGATGACCGACGAGATCCGGCTGAAACTGTGCGAGGCGACGCTTCGCTCGCTCGCGGCAATCGACGCGGCGCTGGCGAGCGGCGATATCGGCACGCTGAAGACCGAATTGCACTCGCTGCGAGGCGGTTTCGCGCTGGCCGGCGACACGCGGACACGGGACGCATGCGCGCGCGCGGAACGTATCGCGATGGATGAAGGCGTGGAAGGGCTCGCGCCGGCATGGCCGGCCTGCCGCGCGACGATCGCGGCCGCGCTGGAGCGGTTGTCCGGCGCCGAAACGCGAGCGCCGCGTACCTCGAACTGACCGATGGCGGCGCACGGCTGGTTGTCCCGATCCGCTTCGGCTCTATTGATACGAAAGCGTAAAGGACGCCCGCGCGTTGACTTGCCCCGGTGTGATTTTAGGTGCGGTCTTCACGTATTTCGCGACGATCGGAATGGTCAGGGTGCCGCTTCCCGTCACTCTGCCTGCGAGCCACTGATTGGTGTTGCCTTTCAATGAGGAATCGGGGCCGAAACCGAGCGGCGTCGAACTTCCCTCCTTGAAGAGCTGGATGCCGATACCCGTTGCCGTCGCCTCGGGAGCGAGACTGAGAACGTTTCCAGTGTTCGTTGGCGTGACGACATCGGTCAACGTGACGTAGACGCCGGTCGATTGCTTGCAATTGACCATGAGCGATGTGGTGCCGGATTCGGTGGACACGTCGCCCACCGAAGCCAGCCTGGGGGCAAACAGCTCCGGTAGCGCGACGCTGCTCTGCGTGGCCGACGTCAGTGAGCAGCTGGTGGCGGTGATGTTGATCCTGAGCGGGTTCATATAAATCGCGGAAGCACGACCTCCAGAGCCCTGGTCCAAGTAAACGTCTCCGATTTTGGTATAGGGGATGGAATAGGAGCCCGAAACGAGTGCTCCGCTGAATACAAGCGCAACGCGAGCGTAGAGGTCCGAGCTGGAGGGGTACACCGGAATCTGTGTCCAGTCCGAAGTAACGGGGGACCACGGTGATAGCGGGCTGGCGCCGTTCTGTACCGCTGCCATGAGTGCGTAGCCGATTCCGGGAATGCCGGTTTCATATACCGGGTGCGATTTTCCTCCATAGGAAAAGGTGATGCCGGGAACCAGTTTTCCCGGTGACCGGACTCTATACTGTTTGCCGTCGCAGTCCGGGCCTATGAAGTAGGTGGTTCTTTGCTGTTCACTGAGTGCGCCCGAATTCACGAGCGTGCCGGGATTTTTCGCGTCCCGGTTGCTCGTAATGCTCGTCTGGAGCGTCGGAGACAATGGTGGAGGCGCATCGCCGGGAAACGAACATGCGCGAGCGGCGTCCGACAGGATGAACGGTGCACATCC
This sequence comes from Burkholderia anthinoferrum, assembly GCF_002925705.1. NCBI lineage: Bacteria > Pseudomonadati > Pseudomonadota > Betaproteobacteria > Burkholderiales > Burkholderiaceae > Burkholderia > Burkholderia anthinoferrum. Next base: position 23,803 of record NZ_LFZP01000063.1, on the reverse strand, counting down.
CAATGCAAGAAGCGACAGTAGGACATTCCAACCGCGCGAAGCGGATAAGCGAGGTTTCGTGGATGGTTTCACCCGTTGCTCCTTTGAAAAGAAGCAAGGCGTACGCTTGCTTCGTAAATGAATGGGTCGTGGTTCATGTCGTGCACGGCATGCTCGCGGGCGATCAGCCGCGCCGGACCACGCGCGGCCACACCACGCCGGTCAGGGTTTAGCGCAGACGCCGGCGATCTGGCTATATCCGTTCGAACCGTGCTTGCCCTGTCGAACCGGAAGGTCGTACGAGATGCGGCAGGACGAATTCGCGTCGTCGGCCCACTTGACGGTGAGTTCGCCGTGGGCGTCGAGCCCGCGCGCAAAGATCTTGCTTGCCTGCCCGACGACGCCGAGTTCCTTGCCCGATTGGTCGTACACGGTCGCGCCGAACGGCAACGGCGCGCCGTTCGCCTGCCGCGCCTTGATGACGATCGCGCGCCCCGTATCGGTCGCGAACTTCAGCAGCGGCACGGCGCCGGCGCGCGGCGCGACCTGCTGGCTCGTCTCCTTCAGCTCGACATCCATCGAGATGCCCTTCGGGTCGAGCTCGACCGTGTTCAGGTTGTAAGGCGTCAGATACGGCACGATCGCATAACCGCGACCGTCGACGCGCACGCCCGACGCATTCGTGATGCGCGCGCCGGCAGCGCCTGGCGCCTCGACGATCCCGAACGTTTCGGACAGCGGCTGCGACAGCGTGATGCCGCCGCCATGCGCGACCGCCGCGCCGCGGATGCCGATCGACCCCTGCTGATAATCGCCGCTCGCGCTGGCGCTCGCGCTGAGTTCGGCGAAGCGTGCACGGTACGTGGCGCTGCCGCCGCCGTCGGTGCTCGAACTGCCGGTATCGGACGCGTGGTTCACGTTGACGCTGTACGACAGCGCATTGTCGACGCCGAGCGAATCCGACAGCGTCGTCTGAACCTGCGTACGGCCGCGGGTATCGTGCGTGACGCTGCCCGACACCGTCGTGGGCCGCGATCGGCCGAGCGGAATCGTGACGCTGACGTAGTACAGCGTGCTCATTTCGCCGCCCTGGCTGCGCTGCCGCGCGGCCGACAGGTTGTACGAAATATTGCGGTACGCGTTGTTGTAGCTGACCGAATAGCTGGTGTCGGAGCCCTGGCGATTCCAGTAGTCGGAGGCCGACGCGGTGACGCCGAGCTGGCCGCCCTTGTCGCCGAGGCGCTGACTGAGGGTCAGCGACGCGCGATTGCGCTGACGCCAGATCGAGTCGACAAGCCCGCCCTCGCGCACGGTGTCGCGTGTGCGCATCGCGTCGTTCAGGCCGAAGTAGCCGCTCGTCGAGTAGCGGTACGCCGCGATCGCGATATCGGTATTCGTCCGCGCGATCGTTTTCGAATAGCTGACCCGCATGCTCGAGCCGTTGAAGCGCTTCACGCCCGGGATCGATGTGGTCGCATGCGTGATGTCCGCACCGAACGCGCCGATCGACGTATTGAGCGCGGCGCCGACCATCGCGGACACATAGCCGGTCGCGGCCGTCACGCCGCCATAGCCCGTGATGAGGTTTGTCAGGCCGCGCTGGTACGTGGCCTGCGCGAACAACGGATGGCTGCTGCCCTGCGGATTGCGCAGCGAGCCGACGGAAAAGCTGTAACGGCTGATGCCGGGTCGCAGCGACATCGGAACGGCCGCGTACGGCACCGAGAACGCATGCACGGAGCCGTCGGCTTCGGTGACGGACACCTGCAGGTCGCCGCCATAGCCGGTCGGATAGAGGTCGTTGATCTCGAACGCACCGGGCGCGACGGTCGTCTCGTAAAGCATCACGCCGTTCTGGCGAATCGTGACCTTCGCGTTGGTGTTGGCGATGCCGCGCACCACCGGCGCGTACCCGCGCAGCGAATCGGGCAGCATGCGATCGTCCGATGACAGTCGCACGCCGCGGAACTGCGTGGAGTCGAACAGGTCGCCGGACGTGTAGGTTTCGCCGATCACGAGCTGCGACGACAGCGACGGGAGGTCGCGCTGAGCGTAGGTGGAAATGTCGTCGTACTGGCTGCTCCCTTGCGACGACCAGCTATACGAGCCGTCGTGGCGGAAGTGCCAGTTACCGACGTTCACGCCGCCGCTCAGGCCGAGATACCCTTGCGTCTGCGTCGAGCTGCCGCGGTTCTTCGAGCCGTAGAGGTTGAAGTTGTAGCCGAGCATCGCGACCGGCACGCCCGAACTCCACTGGTCGGGGCTCACGTAGCCACGCGCCTGGTGCGCGAGCGACGCTTGCGGGATGCTCAACGTCAGCGTCTGCTCGCTGAAATCGAACGCGGCGCTCGCTTCCGGAATGACTTGACCGATGCGGCGGCATTCGCCTGCGACGGCGAGTTGCGCGACGAGCTCGGGCGACAGTTTGCGGAAATCGACGCCGATGCGCTTCAGCATCTTTTCGTCGAAGCAAGGCTGCGCGTCCGGCGTGCCGGGCGCGGCCTTGAACGGGACGTCGTACCGGCCGATCCAGTCGGCGCCGACGTAGAGGTCGACGCTATATTCGCCCGGCAGCGCGACGTTGCCGCGCGCATAGCGCGACAGGTCGACCTGCCTTCCGTTGCCGTTGCTCAGGAAGCCGGGATCGAATTCGACCTGCGCGAACTCCGTCTGCGCGACCTGGATCGGCGCGGGCAGAGACGGCGGGGGCGTTTCCGCACGCGCGTTTTGCGACCACGCGCCGATGCAGGACAGAACCAGCACGTAGATGGGCTTGAGGTGCGGCATGCCGGGCACGTACGTGCGCACATGTCGATTCGAAGTCATTCCCAGCTGCTCCTGTCGTGATCGGGTGCACGGCGCCACGCGCAAAGCCCGTTACGGGCTGCGTGTTTCGCGGCATCGCTCGGCGTTCGTTGCAAATAGAAAAATCGGTGTTGTTCGCGAGGCCTGGCCTCCGACGAAGATGTGAAGCGGCGGTGCGCGTTGCGATTGCGGATGTCGAACCCGCAGCGCGCGGCGCGGCTGGGTATCGCGTCAGTGCGCTATCGAAACGGGGCGCTCGTTGTCCGACGACGAACCCCAGTCGTCGATACTGCCGAACGAGGCCGTCGCACCGCTCGACGGCAGCGCGCCGAGTTGGTTGACCGGGAACTGTTGCGTGCCGCCGGGCAGCACGTATCCCATCCCCGCGTCGTATTGATGGCCGGCGGCCTTCAGCGACACGCTGCCCAGATTGACGACGTAGGGCGTCGGATTGCTGGCCTGCAGCGCATACCCTTCGCCAGCCTTGACGAGGCTCCAGTTCAGTTGCTTCGGCGCGGCGCTGGCGTTGCCGGTCAGGCCTTCCGGGCGGAACATCACCTTGATGCGCGAGCGGAACGCGATCTGAAGCTGGTTGCGGTCGTTTCCGGGCGCCGCTTTGGGCGGGATCTCGAGCACGTTGAGCCAGAACAGCGATTCCTTGTCGGCCGGAAGCGGTTCGCGCGTATAGATCATGCGCAGCGTCTGCCCTTTGCCGGGTTCCATCCGGAACATCGCGGGCGTCAGCGTGAACGGGACGTCGATATTGTCGGGAGACGCGTTCGGGTCGCCCTTGTCGAGCCATGCCTGCACGAGCACGGGTGCCTTGCCTTCGTTCGTGAGCTTGACCGTGACCTCGCGGTCGTTGCCCGGAAAGACCACGCGCGTCCCGGAAATCACCACGTCGGCGCAGGCGTGGGACGTGACGAGGGCGGAAAACAGCGCGAACGTCGAAAAATATTTTGCGGACAGCATGGTCAACTCCGGTAAATATGTAGTAGTTCTTATCAGGCGGAATGCCGAGGAGCCGGAAAGGCCCGGCCGGAAGTCTTTTTGGAAAAGCCCCTCGGATTCCGTTGCGATCGATTACTGGTAGGTCAGCGAGTACTGAACCTTCGAGTTGGCCTGGCCGGCGGTGGCCGCGGCCGTTGCGTAGTACTCGGCGAAGTAGTTCAGCGTTGCCTTGCCGTCTGCCGCGATGTCAACGAGCTGACCGCCTTGATCGCCCATCGCGCCGATCTTGATCGGCGTTTGCTTGTCGTTGAGCACGTTGATTTCGACGTTCTTTGCGGCATCCGTGCCGCCGTCGAGCGTCAGGCGGCCGGTCGACTGGTTGACGTTCGAGCCGGATTCGAACACGACGCCGACCTTCGTCGGGTTCGCGCCGCCGGAGGTGCAGCCTTCCAGCACCACGGAGAACGGCGTGCGGCCCGCCGTCTTGCCCGCCTCGCCGAGCGTGTTCGCGCCGATCTTCGGCAGCGTCACGGCAATAGTGTTGGCCGAGCCGTTCGTCACCTTGCAGGTCGAGGCAATGACGCTGCCCGTGAACGTGATCGTGCCGTCGGATGCATGCGCGGCCGAAGCGGCAGCCAGACCGGCGGCAGCCAGGATCAAGGAAAGAGCATGAGTGCTTTTCGTGATTTTCATTAATCTAGTTCCAAACGGTGATTGATATGAGGGTGAAATGCGAACGCGAGAGCCGCTGCGGAGCGGGTGCGCGATGAATGTCGGCATGTGCATTTCAAGACGGATTTTCCAGATATGGGAAGGAATGGTGAATGGGACGGCATCCAAATTGACGGGAAAATAACTAGTACAAGTACTAAATATGTAAAAGGCGGTGTAGATTTTTAGGAAAGTCTTGTAAATTGTTAAATCCTGCGCGTGGGGCTGGCCAATCGATTCGGCGCGAGAACGGATGCGTTGGCTCCGTTGCCTGCTTCAACAACGGTTCAGTCACGGTTTGCGGCCAGGACACCGGTTATGAGGCGGGGTCGAAGACGGTTATCAGGATGCGGACGGTTTTCCCGCCCGCCGTGACAGTCATCCGTGATTGTTGCCGTCGGCAGGCGTTACAAGCGGGGCCAGGTGGCGCCTGAACCGATTGTTGGCGATCGTCATGGAGCACCCGGCACGGCCGTCACGAAGCATGCTCGGCCGATCGGCGAAGCGAGCAAGACATCGGGCGTGGACGCACATGCCCGCGGCGGAGAAGCCGGCTACGCCGGGCAGGGCCACGAGCAGCAGACCGAACCGGATATGGCGCGGCGTCCGCTCGTATCTGACGACGTACCGGCGAGCATGATCGAATGCCCGCGATTCCGCGGTGACCTGATGCATTCATGTCGGGTTATGGTGCTTACGCCTTGACATCTATCGCTTGAACGACCGGCCATACTTCGTCATGCCCCCCCACGGGTTGGCGCATCGTGTAAATCATTTCGGGCGTTCGCCGGCCCCGTGGCAAGCTCCGCGCAGTCGCGTTTCCCACCGCCCGTCGTGGCGCCGACGCGCCGCACGCTCGATGCAGGCCTCCCGCATGGCACCGGCACCTCAGTCCCTACGCGCCCACACGTGATTTCGTGCTGACGCGCTCGCCCGGTGCGTCACGGTCCGCCTTTCGGGAACGCCGCGTCCGGCGCCACAAGCCGCGTCGCGGATCGTCCACCATTCGCTGCCAACTTCCGGATTTTGTCATTCGATGCAACGTACGGCGACGACGTGCGTGCGATTCGCTCGACCAAAACTTTAATCATCTCGCTCGGAACATTGTCAAATCGTCCTGACAATCAACGATTTAAAGCCACGAATCTATATTTTTCGTACTTGTCCTATCTGATTTGCCGTGCAAATTCGAAATCGTCCAGTTTATCGACTTTGGCAACATTCATAAAATATCAACAGTGGAATTCATTCTTCCACGCGTCGGGTTTCGATCGGTTAGCTAATCGAAATTCGCTCCGAAATCAATTCTTTACATAGAGATCATTCGATGAAACTCAACAAAATTGCGCTGGCACTGGGTATGGGCGCTGCACTGTTCGGCATGGCGCAAACGGCACAGGCGCAAACGGCAAAGCTCGACTCCGTTTCGAAGAAGATCACGCTGACGGCGCAGATCAACGACGCCATGTTCGTGTCGAAGCCGGACGGCTCGACCTGGTACGGCACGGAAGAACTGAATGCCACGGACTACAAGCAGAAGCAATTCACGAAGACGCTGCCGATCCGCATCTGGACGAAGAACCCCGACTTCAACGTGTCGCTCGCGCAAGAGCTGAAGATGTCGAGCGGCAGGTACGAGATGAAGAACGCGCAAGTGACGCTGTCGAGCAACGGTGGCGACAAGGCGGTCGCGTTCGGCTCGACCCAGAAGATCACGCAAGTGGCAAAGACGCTCGATGGTTACGACGAAGTCCACAACCTGAAGATCGACGTCGAAGCGCCGGACATGATCGGTACGAACAGCACCAACGGCAGCTACAGCGGCGATCTCGTGATGGTGTTCGAGCCGGTCGCAGCCGCCGCTCCGTAATCGTTCCACCTGGAGCCCCGATTCGATCGGGGCTCGCTTCCTGTCGAGTTCCCATGGCCGCTCGTCCAAATCCCAGTCCTCCATAGAAGAGAAGAAATCAGCGTGATCGCCTATCAAGCTCCTTTCCGTTTCAACAAGCTGTGGCTGGGTGCGTTTCTTTTTGTTTCGTCGCACTCATTCGCAGAACTGAAGGTCACGTACGGGGTGCCAGAGGGGTTCAGTGCGGTCGAACTCGACGATAGCGCGAATTATGTCGGGACGTTCAACGGGCGCACGCTGCCGGGGTTCATCAGTTATTCGTCAGCCAACACGTCGCTCCAGTTCGATGCGGCCAAGTATGCGGCGAACGGCATCTCGCCCGACGACGTCGACACCATCCGGGAAGTCATCTCGAGGCTCGACTACAAGCGTTGCAGCAAGGGGTGCGACGTCGAGATCGCCGGGTACTACGTCACGGTCGACAAGCTGAAGCGGTCGATCGCGATCCGCGATTCGCGCGAGGACTACATCGCGCCGGAAACCGGTTTCGGGCTGGTCAACAACCAGGCGGTCGACTTGCGCGCGTCGTCCGACGGGTACCGTGCCGTCAACGTGAGCGGCAACACGTACGTCGGGCTTCCGTTCCAGAGCTTCGGCTACATGAGCTGGTACGCGAACCGTTCCGAAACGCGCAATTACAGCGGCGGCCAGCAGGGGCTGTCGTCGTACTACCTGCAGAAGAACTTTTCTCGCACGTACTTGCGGGCAGGCAAGCAGAACAATATCGACTACGAGGCCGGATCGGTCAGCACGCTGCTGACGCCGAGCTTCGACCAGTTCGTGACCGTCGGCAGTCAGACCCATCTGCGGGTCGACGCCAACACCGGCTCGCTGATCCTCTATTCATCGGCCGAAGGCAACTACGAGTTCTACCGGAATGGCCGGTTGATCCTGAAGCGGCCGGCCGTGCTCGGCCGCAACGAGATCAGCTTTGCCGATTTGCCGGGCGGCTACTACTCAGTCGAGATCCGGCTCGTCGACCGCAACGGTAACGTGGTCAACCGGGAAACCCGCGAGGTCAACAACCTCAATTTCGGTGCGAGCAGCGGCAACGCATGGCACGTGACGGCCGGCAAGGAGATGGGTACCGGCGGCTATCTGCTCGAAGTCGCGATGAGCCGGAACTTCAAGCAGTTCTATCTCAACGGATCGATGCTGGCCGGCCAGAGCGGCAAATGGGCGGCCGAAGTCAACGTCACGCGGCCGACGCGGCTGGGCGGGGTCGACGTCACGCCCACGCTGGGCCTGTTGAGCGGGGAACGCAGCACAGGCGGCTACGTCAACCTGTCGGTGGCGAGCGAGGCGCTCGGCAGCCTGATGGTCAGCCGCTATCAGAACACGAACGTGTCGCGCTTCTACTTCGGTCAGCCGAGCACGGGTGTGTCCTACAGCCGCCTCTTCCGCGGGGTGACGTTCAGCTACAACTATCAGCGCTCGAAATTCAGCGAGTCGCAGCAGGCCGAGGCGCGCTGGAACTACCGGCCGAACGGTCTGTGGGGCACGTTCGCGCTGGGCGTCCAGAAGGGCAGCTATCAGGGCAGCGGCGGCTATGGCGTGTATTTCAACATGACCATGGTGCTGGACAAGGTGCAGGGCAGCTTCAGCGCCGCGCATGCGCGCGGGCAGACCCAGCTCAGCGGCGACGTTCGCAAGGATTTCCAGGACAGTTTCGGCACGACGTCCGTCGGCCTGTCGGCGAGCCGGATCGGCACCGACTACGGCGTGAACGTCTACGGCACGCGCTCCGGCACGCGCGGCGACGCGTCGCTGAACCTCGGGCAAAGCAGCTCGGGCAGCAACGTCGACTTCAACTATCGCGGGATGGTCGCGGCCAGCAAGCAAGGCGTGGCGTTCGGGCGCTACAGCTCGAGCGGCAGCGCGATGTTGTTGAAGACGCCGAATATCCCGGGCATGAAGTACGGCTTCAACGTCGAGGGCAGCCCGGTTGCGGGCAACAGCACGTATGCGGTGCCGCTCAACGCTTACGCCGACGTGCCGTTCGCACGCGTGATCAGCAATAGCGAAACGATCGACATGAACGTCGAAGTGCCGGCAAACATCGTTCGGGCTCACCCGGGCCAGGTTTATGCGGCGAAGGCGAAGGTCGACATCAACATGGTGTACAGCGGTTTCCTGAAGGATATGAACGGCAACCCGCTGAGCGGGAAGTTGCTTGAAACCGGCGACAAGGTGCACCCGAACGGTTTGTTCTCGATAGTGAGCAAGGAGATGCTGTCGCAGATCACGCTCGACCAGAACGGGCATCGCTACACGTGCAGCCTGAAAGACGCCAACGGAAACGACTTCCGTTGCCAATGACGATGCATTCAACCATATCCAGGAATTGACGACATGATCCACAACTTGCGAACCACGCTTCCGATTCTATGTGGCCTGCTGATTGCGGCGTCTCAACCGGCCAAGGCCGAAGGCGAGCTGATGGTGATGCCGGCCACGACCAAGGTGTTCAGCGCTCACGATCAGCACGTCACCGTGAAGAACATGGGCGACGCGCCGCTCTATCTGACGATTTCGGCCCAGAAGGTGCTGAATCCGGGCAAGACGCCCGAACAGAAAGAGGACATCGGCAACCTGCCGCATCCCGGCATGCTCGCGAGCCCCGACAAGCTGACGCTCGGGCCGAACCAGACGCGCTCGATCGTGCTCAAGTCGCTCGTGGAGCCGGCCAGTGAGGAACTGTATCGGCTCTATATCTTGCCGGTCAGATCGCTGAAGGTCGACGACGCGCCGCAAGACAGGATCACCGCGCCGATGTCGGTAGCCGTCGGGTATGGCGTGCTTGTCCGGCATATGCCGCCCCCCGGCAAGCAACGTAGCGGCTGGACGCATCGCTGCGAAGATGGCGGCCTCACCCTCGAAAACACCGGCAACGTGCGGGAAGTCTTCACCGATGTGAAATACGACCAGGCGCCTACCGCTCAAACCATTGCCGTCTTTCCGGGCACGCCGCAGCACTTCGCGACGAAGCGGATGTCGCTGACGGTCGACGACAAACCGCACACGCTGGAGTGCTCGTGATGGGCGGTGCGTCGCGCATTGCACTGGGGACGTTGGCGGCGCTCATGTGCACGTGCAGCATGGCCGCCGGCGTCCTGAAGCTGTCGCGCGCGGAGTTGACACTGGAGCCGGGCCAGCCGGCGGGCGAGCTCTACGTCGAGAACGCCGGCGATACGCCGCTCTATCTGGATGTCGAACAACATCTGCTGCTCAATCCGGGCGATACGCCGGAGCGTCTGGTGCCGGTCGGGGATGTGGAGAAGCCGACCCTGCTGGTGTCGCCTGGTCGATTGGCGGTGGCGCCCGGGCAGAAGTATCGCATCGGGTTGAAGGTGCTGGCCGTGCCGTCGCAGACGAACGTGTGGCGGATCACGTTCAGGCCGAACGAGCGGATTCTCGTCGATGCATCGTCGAGCGACGGTGCGCCGGCACCGTTATTCGTCAATGTCGGCTATGGCGTGGTGATCTACCAGCACGGGGCGGCGAAGCACTGAATCGTCCATGCGACGGCATGGGCTTGCGCCTTCGGCGCCGTTGAAGGTGTGAGCAATCGCGTATCGCGCGCCGGGCCGACGAAGGTGTCCGTCATGTTGCCGTATCCGCCAGCACGCGGAAATGTGCGATCGGGTGAGATGGTGAAATGGATTGAATATTAAGCGAAAGGATTAAATCGATGGGCAGGATAGAAATCATCAAGTACTGGCGGAGTTGTGCGTTGGCTGTATGTCTTTCCGTGCTTTCATTTAATGCATCCGCCTTCATACTCGAAACCGCGAAAGTCATCGATAGCTATAGCGCGTGCAGGTGGAAGAACAATGGCGATGGAACCAGCACGCTCGGTGTCACGATAAAATTCCGCCCGGCCGCCGGCAATCACGGGAATGTGGCATACGTCTCCCGAGGGATACTGGTGTACAACTACGATCGCATGGGAAATCTGAGGCCCAGTACCACGGCGGCCAAACGTATTATACTGAATGGCAGCTATAATTTTTCGTCTTATGTCGGAGACGGTTACGCCATTTATTATGGTTTGTCGACTGAGTGGAGAACTGAGAGAGCTTTTACGGCCAACATCGAGGTATTGATCGACAATTCCCAGATAGCGGACTGGCCTGGAATGTCCCTTCGTGCCGCCAACTACACGCAGGGTAACGATTTCGGCGAGGTAACGGGCGCAGCCTATCTCACCATGGCGAGCACCGACGGTACCTGCATCGTGCTGGACCCTGCGAAGCCGCCGCCACCGGCGCCGTCGTTTGTTCTCGACACGGTCGCGCCGGATTGGGATCTCGGCGAACTGCCGCGAGGGGAAAGCCAGAAGACGCTTGCCGGTGCATCGCAGCAGCTCTGCTTCACGTACACGGGGTTTGCCAGCTCTGGCAATTTCGTCATTAACGCGACGAATGCGAACGGAATGTCCGGTAATCGCTATCTGCTCAGGAATACCAGCAAGCCGGAGCAAACCGTTCCGTACAGCGTGACGCTGAACGGCGGCAGCGCGAATTTCCCGTTACCGAACATCGGCGCCAGCGCGATCAGGCTGAACACTGGCAATCGCACGTGTTTCGTGCCGACATTCAAGACGTCCGTTGGCATGTCCGCGGGGGCTGGCGACTATAGCGACGTGCTGTTGTTCACGGTCGTGACGAAATCGTAGGAGTGGACATGAAGAAAATCATCCTGAGCGGATCGTTGGCGGTTCTGGCTTTGGTGCCGACGTTTGCGTCGGCGCAAGTTGCGGCGCTCACCGGCAAGACCGAAAGCAGGGTCACGGCAAAGGTGATTCGCCCGAACAATCTGATCATCACCGACGACAAGGGCGGCTGGTTCGGGCAAGGCCTGACGATGCAGCAGTTAGGCGCGTGGGATACCCCTTACGAGGTGAAGGCGCGCCTGCGCGTCGTATCGACGACGGGCACGTTTCAGGTCCGCATGGACCAGCCGCTGGACATTCGTAACCAGGCGAAACCGACGCTCGCGTTCCGGAAGCCGGTCGTCAGCATGGGCGCCGAAAACGCCGCCCTGAAGCAGTTCACCGTCGGGCAGGCGATCGAATTCGTGAATCCGGCGCCACCATCCGAGGAAATCGACTCGGAAGGCTACTATACGCTTGACGTTTCCGCGTATCCGCCGGAAGGCGATTTCAAGAGTACGACCGGAACCTATACAGGTACGCTGTCGCTAGTCTTCGAGCCGATCGTGCCGAAACAGAAATAGCGCGGCCGCTGCTCGCGGCATCGCCGCCCGGGTTCATGATCGTTCGCCCGCGCGCGAGCGGTGCATTTTACCGATCGTCGTTGATTTCGCTTTTTCGAGCATGACGCGCACGTGAGCGATAACCGGCAAGACGCCCCTCCGGCATGTTTCAGCACGATGCCGATTCACCGAGACGCGAACATGAAACTGCACACATTCTCTTTTTCGATTGTGCCGATTGCGGTAGTGATCGCCGGGTTCATATCGAGCCCGGCGCTTGCCGCGATCGACGTGCTTCCGAAGGAAATCACGGTTGGCTCGAATACGACGAACGTAGAGATCGTCAACAACGGCGACCGGCCCGAGTACGTGACCATTTCGCTGTCTCGTCTGCTCAATCCGGGCGTGCCGCTGGACGACGAGAAGCTCGAACCCGTCGGAACCCTGGCCAGGCCGGCGCTGTATGCGTATCCGTTCAAGCTGAGTCTTGCGCCCGGGCAATCCAAGAAGATCGTGTTGAAAGCGCTGCAGCCGGTGCAGAACGAAACGGTATATCGGCTGGACGTCAAGCCCGAAATCAAGGTGTCGACCCAGGAGCAGCAGAACACAACCGGCAGTATTGTCGTCAACTTCGCATTCCGCGCACTCGTGCGCCAGTTGCCCGAGAGTACGCGCGAGGCACTGTCCGTCGCGTGCGATGCGCACGGCGCGCTTCTGACGGCGACCGGCAACATACGCTATGCGGTGAAGGATGCCACGGTCGACGGGCAGGCAGTGCCCCGCTTCAATGTCTACCCGGGGGTGCCGCGGCCGCTGCAAGGTCGTGTCGTCGAGATTCCGGGGTATCCGGCGTGTCGCGGCGATTCCGCCCTGCCGGGCGCGAAACCGTCCCGCGTCGACGGACTGCCGCCAAGCTTTCTATCAACTTCCTCGAACTGAGCTTCCCCCCCGGCTCTTCGCGTTTCAACGGCCCCGGATGATGCCGCGGCTTCCCCCCGTCCACTTCCGTCCACCGCGTTCGTCGTGTCGCGGAATGGATTGCCGGTGCGGCCGGCCGGCCCCGCTCAGCCGAGCAGGTAGCGCAGCAGGCCGGCCGACACGACGCCGACGATGACGGTCGGCAGGATCGACAGGCGCGTCGCCGCGAGCAGCGTGATCGCGAGCGCGAGCAGGTCGGCGGGGCGCGTCGACACGAAGGCCGGCGCGATCACCGAAATCAGCACGCAGCCGGGCACGTTCTCCATCACCGAAGCCATTCGCCGGCTCAGCGTGCGATTGCGCAGCAGCACATAGCCGAGAATGCGCGACAGGTACGTGGTCGACGCCATCAGCACGATCGTCGCGACCGTGCTGAAATCCGGAAGCTCAGGCATCGCGCGGCTCCCACAGCAGCGCGGCGATCAGCCCCGCGCACGCGCCGGCCGCGACATACCACGCACCGGGCAGCGCGAGATGGGTGGCTGCCGCGACGACGAGGCTGACGAACCACGGGCGGCTCGCGCGCACGCCTTTCCACATCCCGCGCAGCAGCACCAGAAACACGGCCGTGAACGCCATGTCGAAGCCGTACTGTTCGACGTTGCCGATCGTCGGGCCGACCGCCGCGCCGAGCGTCGTCATCGAGATCCACGTCAGATAGAGCCCCATGCAGATGCCCGCGTAATAGGGCACGCTGATGTGCGTGGCCGAGCGCTCGCGCGCGTCGGCGAGCGACATCGCCCAGCTCTCGTCGCACATGAAGAACAGCGCGACGAACGCGCGGCGGCGCGGCAGGCGCCGGATATAAGGCTCGAACGCGGCGCCCATCAGGATGTGGCGCGAATTCACGAGAAACGACATCGCGACGATCAGCGCGATATGCGGCGGCGACGTCCACAGATGGATCGCCGCGAATTCGGAGCCGCCGCCGAAGTTCAGGCCCGTCATCATCGGCACCTCGAACAGGCTCAGCCCTTTCTGCGCGGCCTGCGCGCCCAGCACCAGCGCGAACGGCACGAAACCCAGCATGACGGGCAGCGCCGCGCGCAAACCGCGACCCATCTCGGCGACATGGGCGGGCCTGTCGCGAAGCCCGGACGACGTTGAAACGCTACTGCTCATTACTCCTCCTTCGGGGGAGGGATTGTCTGCTTTTTTGACTCGAATCGGGTTGCGTTGTGGCCAGATTTTTCTCAGAATTTGGCATTGAACGCGTGATACGCGAATTTTTTGGAATCGGGTGCCAAATGAAGCTTGACGCTATCGACCGCCGGATCCTGAGCGCGCTGCAGCGCGACGGCCGCATGCAGAACGTGGAACTCGCGCACGAGGTTGGGCTGTCGCCGTCGCCATGCCTGCGGCGCGTGCGGCTCCTCGAGGAAGCCGGCGTGATCGAGAAGTACGTCGCCGTGCTGAATCCCGCGAAGGTCGGCAAGGGGCTGACGATCTTCACGCGCGTGTGGCTGAAGGGGCAGGACGCGGAATCGGTGAACCGTTTCGCCGAGGCCGTCCAGCAGATGCCGGAAGTCGTCGAATGCCACCTGATGGCCGGCGACTGCGATTTCCTGCTGCGCGTCGTCGCGGCCGACATCGACGATTACCGGCGCTTCCAGATGGAATATCTGACGCGCATTCCCGGCGTGCTGAGCGTGAAGACCGATATTCCGATGCAGAAGGTCAAGCTCACGTCGGCGCTGCCGACCTAGCGCGGAGTGGGCGCGTGGCGGCGCATCGATGCGCGGTCATCGCGCGGTGACAATCGCCCGATAAACTGATGGGGTGGGTCGCGTCGCACCGGATGAGCCGTGCGATCGCGCACTGTTCGATGTGCAAGCAACTAACGGTCAATGCCGATGCAGTCGGCCCAGCGGCGCGGCGTGGCGCGCCGGGTCGTGCGTCGCAGCGGATACGTTTTTTCCTGTCGAGTCCTGCATGCAGCCATTCAATACGCCGTGGAATTCACTGGAAATCGTCAAGCTCGTGCTCGGCGTGCTGACGCCGTTGTCGGTCGCGTGCCTCGGCTGGCTCGTCGCACGCCGGCTGAAGCGGCTCGAACTCGTGCAGTGGACCAACCAGCGGCTGATCGAGAAGCGGCTGGCGCTGTACGACACGGTCGCGCCGCAGCTCAATGCGCTGCTGTGCTTCTACACGTGGATCGGCTACTGGAAGGACATCTCGCCGGACGACGTGATCCGCGCGAAGCGCGACCTCGACCGCACATTCCACATCTACCGTTACCTGTTCGACGATGACGTGTACGACGCATATCACACGTTCATCCATGCGCTGTTCGAGATGCATACGGGGCCGGGCCGCGACGCGCGGATCCGCTCGCTGATCCAGGCGCCCGACGGCGACCGGAGCGTGCACGGTTCGTATGAATGGAAGCCGGCGTGGTCGGAGCGTTTCGCGACCGCGAACGTCGTGCCGAAGGACGACGTGCTGAAGCATTACACGCAGTTGATGGAGCGGCTGCGCGTGGCGCTGGGCGCGACGCGCTGACGGCTTCGGCGCTCGCGCGCCATGCCGGTATTGAAATCCGTCATGGAAGCCGACCGTTTCGAGCGTGCGTGATTCAGGCGAACGAGATCACGAGCCTCTTGCCGCAAGCCGCCGCATACTTGCGCAGCGTATCGACGGACGGGGAATGCTGCCCCGTTGCGAGCGCACGCTCGAGTCGCGTAATGGCGGGCGCTTTCGTGCCCATCCGTTCCGCCACATCGGCTTGCGACAAGCCAGCCTCTCGCCGCGCAGCCAGCATCGCGTCGAGCAGCGCGAATTCCTCGCGATTCAATCGTTCGTATTCCGCGCGCACCGCGGGGTCGGCCAATGCCCGCTCACGTAGTTCCTTATACGTTGCCATCTCGAACCTCCTTCAATCGACGACGCGCGATTTCCAGTTCCTTCAGAGGTGCCCTTGGCGTCTTCTTCACGAAACAGTGCAGCATGACGATACGCCACTCGACGATCGCGCAGTAAAACACTCGGGCAATACCTTCCGCGCCCTTCAATCGCATTTCGTACAGGCCGTTTCCCATCGGTCGGGAGTGAGGCTCCCCGAGATTCGGACCGTACCGTTCCATGCGGTCAGCGAGTGCAAAGTACCGGGCAAGCAGCGTTGTCGGCAACGACGCGACTCCCGCCGCTACACGGTCGTTGAAGAACTGGATCTCGTAACCATGAGTCGACATAGTAACAAATATGTTATGTTGCGACAAGAACGACGACGGGCCGCAGATGCGGACACAGGCGGTTGGTCACACGTGAGGGAGTTCGCGACCGTATTTCTTGGGTCGGAGATATCGATGTCGATGACGATGCACGGAACCGAGCGCGCTCGGGAATTCGGGCCCGGGAAGCAGCGCGACTCGGTGTCAGCTTGGAGTGGGTACTACGGATTCGCGACGGGGTTAGTTCCGCCCCGCCACCGCGAGCCGCGCCGCCAGCCCCACGAACACGGACCCGAGTAGATACTGCGGCACCTTCGACGGCCGGCGGCGCGCGCCGATCCGCTGGCTCAGCCGGCTCGCGGAGAGAATCACCGCGCCGTTCACGACGATCCCGATCAGGTTGAGCACCGTCGCGAGCACGAGAATCTGCACGGCGATCGAGCCATGTTCGGGCCGCACGAACTGCGGGAACAGCGCGAGCACGAACAGCGCCATCTTCGGGTTCAGCAGGTTCGTCGTCAGCCCTTGGCGGAAGATCGTCGCGGTCGAGTGGCGACGTTGCGACGCGACGGGCGACAGCGCGGTCGCATCCGAACGGAAGGTTTTCCACGCGAGATACAGCAGATACGCGGCGCCAGCGAAGCGCACGACGTCGTACGCGAGCGGCACCGCGACGAAGAGCTGCGACAACCCGAGCGCCGCAGCGAGCGCATGGCAGTAGGTGCCGGCCTGAATGCCCGCGAGCGTCGCGAAGCCTGCGCGCCGGCCCTGGCTCACGCTGCGGGACGCGATCAGCAACATGTCCGGGCCGGGCGTGGCGGTGAGCGCGAGACACGCGCCGGAGAACAGCGCGAGCGTGGAGAGATCGATCATGGCGGCCCCTTTTGCCGGTGCGGCGTTAAAGGGAGGTCAGTTTAGGAGGGCGCCCGAGGCCGGTCAATCGAGCGAACGGACGATGGCCCGATGGCCAGACGGCACGCATCGCGCGTGTGCCGCCTGCACGCCACTCACTGTTTGCGGCAAGCAACCTGATAGTCGATCACGGTGTTCTCGGAAGGCTTGTCCGGCGCGCCACCCACCGTGGTCACGCCGAGCACGCCGGCCGCGTTCCGGTAGCGCAGCGCGCAATACCCGACGCCGGTGCCCGAGCACGCTTCGGCTTCGACGATGCCGTGCTTCGCGAGCGTTGCAGCGCCATCCGCCGCGTCCGGCTTTTCGCGCGGACGCAGCGGCTGCCAGCCATGCGCGATCAGCATCTTGCGTGCCGCGTCGAGCGGCTTGCCATACACGTTCGGCACGACCGCGCGGCCGTTGCAGTGCGTACTTTCGGCGGCGACGCGGGTCAGCCGCAGGCCGCCGCTTTCCGCGTGCAACTCGCCGACGGGCGCGCCGGGGCCGTCGCCGCCCCAGACGAGCAGCGCGCCGTTTTCCAGACGATCGACCGAGCCGAGCTGCCAGCCGGCCTTGCGCGCGGTGTAGCCGAGCGCGACGAGCGTCGTGCCGTCGAAGACGCCGATATTGCCGTTGCGCGCGAAGCAGATCGCGCTCGTGCCGGCGTTGAATCCGCTTGCGAAGGTCACGACCGTATAGCGCCCGAGCGGTGCCTCGGACGTCACGATCCAGTCGCGCTGCGCGACTTCGCGGCCGGCGGCCGTGGTCGTTTTCGCGCGATATTGCGCGCAGAACGGATCGAGCGCACCGCTTTCAGGCGAGTGCGGCAGCGTGCCGAGCGGCACGAGCGACGCGCCGGCGATATCGGAGCCCGTGCGCAGCGGCTCGGCCGATGCCGCGCCGCCGAACGTGGCGCCGGCTAATACCGCGATCGAAACGATCGAAGCAAGATTGCGGGCGAGCGGTGAGGCAACGGAAAGGAACACGCGGGCTGTCTCCGGGGAAAGTGGGGCGGGCGCGGCAATCGCGTTTTTCCGCCCGTCCATCACGGTTGCGCGCACCGCCAGGCGGCACGCGCGTGTCGCCAACGACTCAGCCCTTCGCGACCACGTCGATGCGCAGCGCATCGCCGCCCGCGACGATCGCCAGCAGGCGATCGACGTTCGGATGCGCGCCCGGACGATTGCGCGCGTCGGCCGTATGCTCGGCGAACACCGCGAGGCCGTGCTCGGCCGCTTTCGCGTCGAGCGTGCCGAACGCCTGCTTCAGATAGTGGTACACCGCGAGCGAGCCCTGCTTGCCGGGCTGATTCTCGATGGTCGCGACCACGTCGCCGTTCGCGCCGACGAGATCGATGCGCGCGATGCCGTCGATGGCCGGCAGTTGCGCGAGGTTGTCCTTGAATACTGCGGTCGGTTGAATCACTGAAAACACTCCGTCGGTTCGGTCATGGGCCCAGATGCGTGGCCGGCCGTATCTTATCCGATCGGCGCCGGCGCGCCGGCCGTGCGCCACGCGAGCGCCGCGCCCGCGAGCTGTAGCGTGCCGCCCGTCAGCATCGCGACTCGCAGCCCGGTCGCACCACCGCCGCACGCGTCGTACAGCGCGCCCGGCATCGCCCCGCCGAATACCGCGCCGGTCATCCGCGTCACGTTCATCAGCGATGCCGCCGTGCCGGCGCGTGCGGCGTCATGACCGCACGGAACCGGTCAGTACGCCCGCCTCGCGCGAGCGCTCGATATCGGGGCTGCGATACGCATGCTCGGGAATCTCGGCGAGCCGCGACGCATGCACCTGCCGGGGCGCCAGCCCGTAGAACTTCTGGAAGCTCATGATCAGCGGCGACCACTTGTCGGGATCGATGCGGTCCGGATGATCGTCCATCAGCAGGTCGGGATGCACGTGCACACGCTGGATGCGCACCTCGAACACACGAATGCGGCCGCGCAGGTCGGGCATGTCGTCGCCGATCCCGTGCGTGGCCGCGACGACCGCCTCCAGATGCACCGGGCATTCGAGCGCGCGTGGCGGTGCGACGGTTTGCGACGCGGCCTCGGTGAGCCCGGCCGTGCCGAACTTGTCGGGTTCGAATGCGTAGCCTTTCGCGCGCTTGCCGTCGGGCACCGGATACGTGCCCGTCGTGCGCGCGATCCGGTCCACGGCGTCCGCCTGCGCCGACGACGGCAGGTTCAGCACGCATTCGCCGTTGCGCAGCAGGTTGCGCGTGGTCTGCGAACTGGCGGCGATGCCGATCACGCCGCGCCAGCCGAGCCAGAACGCGGACGAGATCGGCGCGAGATTGGCCGTGCCGTTTTCATTGAGCGTGCTGACCAGCACGACGGGCGTGCCGAAGTAGAGGATGTTCGGTTCGGTGACGCAATGGGGCGCGTTCATGGTCGAGTCCTTCGGTGACGGGTCAGTCCGCATGCTGATCCTGTCGCGGCGGCGCGGCGCTCCGATTCTTGTCGTGTCATTCCGAAGGGTGCGCAAAGGGGCACGGGTACCGCGCCGGGCCGACACCGGCAGCGGCCGGGCTTTTCCGCTACAGTAGGAAATCGAAGGCCGCGCGCCTGCCTCACGCCGACGCGCGCGGTCGCGTTTCGCCAACGTACACGAGGGCCCGATGGACACCGAGCAACGCTACACCGCCAACGCGCCGACCCGCGCGGAAGTCGACGCACTGGGCGGCGCAACCGTCATCGAATTCGGCGCGAACTGGTGCGGGATCTGCGCAGGTGCGCAGCCCGCGATCACGGCGTCGTTCGCCGCGCATCCTGCCGTGCGGCACCTGAAGATCGAGGACGGCCCCGGCCGTCCGCTCGGCCGTTCGTTCGGCGTGAAGCTGTGGCCGACGCTGGTATTCCTGCGCGACGGGGTCGAAGTCGCGCGCGTCGTGCGCCCCACCGACGCGAAGCAGATCGAAGCCGACGGCTTCGCCGCGCTGGCCTGAGGTCACGGCGATGCAACAGGCCATCACGCACATCGGCGTCGATACGCGCGGCAGCGGCCTCGTCGAAGTCACGCCGCAGGTACGCGCGTTCGTCGATCAGCAGGCGATCCGCACCGGCCTGCTCACCGTGTTCTGCCGCCATACCTCGGCGTCGCTGCTGATCCAGGAGAACGCGGATCCGTCGGTGCGGCGCGATATCGAACGCTATTTCGCGACGCTCGCGCCCGAGGACGACACGCGTTACGAGCACGATACCGAAGGCGCCGACGACATGCCCGCGCATCTGCGCACGGCGCTCACGCAGGTGCAGTTGTCGATCCCGGTCGAGCATGGGCGTATGGTGCTCGGCACGTGGCAGGGGATCTATGTGTTCGAGCATCGCCGCGCGGCGCACCGGCGCGACATCGTGCTGCATCTGATCGGCGAGTAGGCGAGCAGGCGAGTGGCCGGGCAAGCGCGAAGCGCGCGATGCCGCGCCGGCGTGCGGCTCAGGCGAGCAGCTTCTCGACGAGCGCGCCGAGTTCGCGCAGGTGGACGGGCTTCGGCAGGAACGCGTCGAACACCCGCTTGTTCTCGCGCAACGCGGCCGATTCATACGCGCTGACGCCGAGGATCGCCGGATGCCGGCCGTCGCCGTCGGGTTGCGCCACCGCGCGAATGCGCCGCGCCACGTCGAATCCGCTCAGGTCCGGCAGTTCGAGATCGAGCACGACGAGGTCGTAGCGCCCCGAACCGAAGCGCGCGACGCCCTCCTGCCCGGTGCCGCACAGGTCAGCCTCGATGCCGAGCGCGGACAGCATCGCGCCGAGCGTTTCGCGCGCGTTGTCGTTGTCGTCGACCACCAGCGCGCGCCGGTCGCGTTGCGGAAGCGCGGGCGGTAGCGCGGGCGCGTCCCCTGCTGCGTTGCCGGCCGGTTCGACGCCGGGTGCTTCGACCGGCAGCGTCACGACGAACTCGCTGCCTTCGCCGACCACGCTGCGCACGTCCACATGCCCGCGCAGCGTCGTCACGATTTCGCGCACGACCGCGAGCCCCATGCCGATCCCGTCCACGTGCAGCCCGACCGCGTCGTTCGCGCGATAGAACGGCTCGAAGATCTTCGGCAGATGCTGCTTCGCGATGCCGGCGCCGGTGTCGCGCACGGCGATCCGCACCTGCTCGCCGGCCGGCGCGTCCGCGAGCGTGATCGCCACCGTGATCGAGCCGCCGACGGTGTACTTGACCGAGTTCTCGATCAGGTTCGACAGCACCTGCCGCAGCAGCTTGCGATCGGAGCGGATCGCGAGGCCGGGCGGCTCGACGAGCTGCGTGACCGCGATCCGCTTGGCCGCGATCTTCCCGCGCAGCGGTTCGAGCACTTCGGCGAGCAGCGGCGCGATGCCGACGGTATCCAGTTCGGCGACGCGTTTCGTCGAGCGCAGCTTGATGTAGTCGGTGAGGTCCTTGACGAGCGCTTCCAGCGACAGTGCGGAATTCTGCAGCCGCCGGATCGTCTTCAGGTTCGCGTCGGACTGCGGGCGTGCCAGCAGGATCTCGATCGATCCGCAGATCGCCTGCAGCGGCGTGCGCAGTTCGTGGCTGACCATCCCGAGGAACGCGTTCTTCGCCTCGATCATCTCGAACGCGCGGTCGGACGCCTTGCGTTCCGCATCGAGTGCCGCGTTTTGCCGCGCCAGCAGGTCGTCGCGCGTACGCATCGTATAGAACAGCAGCAGGAACAGCGCGCACAGGATCACGCCGAGCACGATGCCGAGGATCAGGATCGCGCGCTGCTTTTCCTTCAATTGATGGAACGTGAAATCGCGCTGCGCCATTTCGATCGCGCGGAAGTAGTTCGCGAGGCCGTTGACCTTCGGCCAGTACGCATTGACTTCGTCGATCACCTGATGCGCCTGCTTCGGCGCGTCGCGCAGCAGCGGCACCTCGCGCTTCAGGCGCGTCATGAATTCGCCGAGCGCGTCGATCTCGTTGCGCGCGCGCGGGATGCGCAGCCAGTATCGGGACACTTCCGACGGCCGCTGCAGGAACCCGAACGACACCGACAGGCTGTCGAGCTGCATCTGCACGTGATCGAAATCGTCGTCCTCGCGCGTCGCGTAGAGAATCAGCTGCCGGTCGAAGCGCGTATAGACGTTGCGGTATTGCGCGGCGGTCCAGAACACGCCTTCGCGCGGCCCCTCGAGCACGCCCTCGTTGACCGAGGTGGCGAGGAGATCCCACAGCAGGAACGCCCATGCGGTGAACCCCGCGATCCACAGCGAGCCGAGGATCAGGATGATCTTTCTGTTTCTCCAGCGCCGCCGCGTCATGTCACTTCACGGTCAGGCCGATGATCTGCCACGCGAATTTGGCTTCGCCGAGCGGCGTCTTCAACTCGTCGGGATACTGATCGCGCGGATACATGATCCACAGCGGGCCGTAGTTGTCGTTGCCGAGCACCTTGCCGTTCATCGTCCGCGCGAGGATCACGCCGTACTTGTCGGCATCGGAAACGGGAATCGTGAACGTGTATTCGTCGATGCAGTGGAATTCGATCTGCGTACCCTGCGCGCCGACCGTCTTCAGCACGTCGGACAGGCGCGGGCCGGTGAAGGTCGCCTTCGGCGTCCAGCTCGTCGACGTGACGATCGTATGCTGCGGCAGCGCCATCAGCGCCGGCTCGGAAAAGACGTAGGCCGTTTTCCCCTGCTGATTGCTCTTGCTGATCTTGCCGTCGACGGTGAACGTGAACGACGACGCGGCCCATGCCGCGGCGGCCATTCCGAGCAGGCAGGCCGCGAGCACGGTCTTGATCCAGATGGTTGAAACGCGCATGTCTTTCCCTCGGTCTGGTGGTTCGTGTGGTGGTGTGTCGCTCCGGCTTCAGTTCGCGGCGGCCGCGCCCGGCAGCGTGAGCTTCAGTTCGCGCGCGACTTCCGCGAACAGGATCGGCAGGCGCACCGGCTTTTCCTCGCAGCGCGCGTTGTAGTGCGACACGATGTGCGCGATCTCGTCCTCGCTCGCTTCGCCGGTCGAGATCTTGCCGGTCAGCAGGAAGATCGGCGCGCCGCTGTTCTCGCTCGAGCGGATGCCGCGCACGAGTTCGGCGGCCGTCTGGTCGCCGAGCATCCAGTCGAGGATGTACCCGTCGAAATCCTCGACTTCCAGCGCCTTGCGGAAGCTCGCGCCGTCGAAGTACGGGATCGCGTTCACGCCTTTCTCGATGAAATATTCACAGACCGTTTCGGCGACGTCGTGCGAATCGTCGACCACGGCGATCCGCGCGGCATACACGTTCGGCTGCGCCGAGCGCAGCTCGATCACGTCGACCGGATACGTGCGCCCCTCGCGCGCGTGCGCACGCTCGGTGACGATCCATTCGCCCTGCCACTGCAGCGCGACGAAATCCGTTTCGATCTGGCTGGTGGCCTTCGTCGAGATCGCGGCGCGGCAGCGCAAGCGCTTCGATTCGATCACGAACGTCGCGTCGATCATCTCGGGCGCGGCCGGCTGCATGCCCTTGTCGTCGAGCAGGATCGCGGGCGGCACGCCGAAGTGCGTCGCGATGTCCTGCAACTGCGACAGGTTCCACGGGATCAGGCCTTTCATCTTGCGCGTGACGACCGAGAAGCTCAGGCCGAGCACGTTCGCGATCGTCGTGTTGTGACTTCGAGGCGGAATGCCGTTCCGGTTCAGGAGATCGCGCACCTTGTTGGCGGTGATGAGATCGACGTTGGCCTGCTCGGTGGTGGACATCTCGAGGGGGTCTCCAAGGGTTTTGGCGAGGAAGAGCATATCAAAGCTGACGCGCCACGCAAACTTTAAACGTGCGATGGAACTTGACATGCCATTTTTCTCCATTATTATTGCTCACCACGTCACTATTGTTT
This sequence comes from Burkholderia anthinoferrum, assembly GCF_002925705.1. Lineage (NCBI taxonomy): Bacteria > Pseudomonadati > Pseudomonadota > Betaproteobacteria > Burkholderiales > Burkholderiaceae > Burkholderia > Burkholderia anthinoferrum. Next base: position 373 of record NZ_LFZP01000063.1, on the reverse strand, counting down.
GTCGCGTCATGTTTGGAGGTCGATGCCGGCCATGGGCGGGCGGCGAAAAGCGGCGGTAATAAACAGTGACGGAACGATTCAAAGAGAGAACCTGAGAGAGCCTTGGGATGCGTGTCGGCGTTGGCGGATGGAATTGTATCCGGTGCGCCGCACGCAACCGGGTACGAGCTCACGGGGTGGATAGCTCGAAGCATTGCGGTGCCAATAAGAACCTGAGGATAGTACCCATGTATCGCCGTTTACTCGCACCGGGGCTGCTGTTGCTGTTGGCCGCCTGCGCGCAGGATCCGTCCATCACCAGCAGCACGGTACGGATCTGCGACGACACGGGGTGTTCCGATCGCCCTAAAGATCAGGTCTCCTATCAAAAAAG
>NZ_LFZP01000071.1:0-82147 GCF_002925705.1 Burkholderia anthinoferrum | reverse complement strand
CGATGTACGGCGCCGGATCGATCTTGTAGAGGCGCTGACCGGCCTTGACGTCGGTGCCTTCGGTGAATTCACGGCGCCGCACGATGCCGTCGACCCGCGCCCGCACTTGCGCGACGAGGAATGCGCTGGTGCGGCCCGGCAGTTCGGTCACGGCCGGCACGGCTTGCGGCTGGACGGTAACGACGCCGACTTCCGGTGTTTGCGGCGGCGGTGCCGATTCTTTTTTTCCGCAGGCAGCCAGGAAAACGGCAGCCGTTGCGGCAGTGATTAAGCGGTATGGAACCCGTTCGACGCGCATGGAGCGACCTCTCACAATTAGACGACCTTCAATGGGAATCATCAGATCTCCTCATGGCCCTGACGCGCGGCGGACCTGCAGCTTCCTGTCCGCCGCGGATGCGGACGCGTGTTGCGGGTGTGCGTTGCACCCTGCGGAGCGTTCGTGTGCCGAACTGCTTCCGAAAAAGAACGGCGAGCCCGCGCCTCCGGCGGGATCGCGTTGCCATGGATTCGGCCAGACCGCTAGCGCGCGGGTCGAAATGCGGCGCCGGCGAATTCGATGAACGCGCGCGCGGCAGCCGGCAGACGCGCGGCACGCGCATGCGCGAGCTTCAGCGTGACGGGCGCGAGCGGGTGGACCGGGGCCACGCGCACCAGTGTGCCGGCCGCCAGATCGGCATCGACGAGATACGCGGGCAGCACCGCCGCGCCCATGCCGGCGACGGCGAGTCGCCGCACCATCTCGAGATGGCCGACGCCCGTATTGCCGGGTGCTACACCGGATCGAATCCCGGCCGCGCGGTCGTCGTCGGCCGCCGCCCGCTCCAGCCGCACGGCCGCGATGTCCGGCCAGTCGCCCGACGCAGCCGCGCCGCCGTGCGCGGCGACGTAAGCCGGCGCCGCGACGCGCACGGATTCGTACGCAGCCAGCGTATGCAACGCGTGCGCGCCGGACACCGGCATGCCATCCGTCAGGAACGCGACGTCGATGTCCTCGGCGGTCAGGTCGACATGGGCATCGGTCAGCGTCACGGTCGGCCGCACGTCCGGAAACCGGTGCACGAAACGATCGAGCAACGCGCTCAACTGGCTGAGCCCGAACGCAACCGGTGCGGCCACGCGCAATACGCCTTCCGGCTTGCTGCCCATCGCGACGAAACGGCCGTCGATCTCGTCGATCGCACCGAGGATCCGCTCGACGCGCGCGAGATACAGCTCGCCGATTTCGGTCAGCGACTGATGGCTCGTGCTGCGTTGAAGCAAGCGCGCGCCGAGGCGCGTCTCGAGCGCTTCGACGAGCCGGCTCGCCATCGCCGTCGACACGCGCAAGCGCGTCGCCGCCCGACGAAACCCGCCTTCCCTTGCCACCGTCACGAATGCCCGAATCGATTGAAGTTGGTCCATTTCTCCGGATTCCCCTGCGCGCACGACTGCCCGTATACCTGCACCGGACGCCGCGCCGCGCGCCGGCCCGCATCGAGCCGGCCAATGCGGCGGCCCCGACGCCGGCTCATCCGGATCGGTCGGCCCGTGCGCGACAGGCGCGATCCGGCTTGCAACGGACGCAAACCGGCCTCGGCAAGCCCGATGCACGATCGTTCAATAGCAGTCCTGAGTCTTTCCCGGCGATTCGCCGCGGCGACGCACGCGACAAGGCCGGCGGCGACCGCGCATCACGCGCACGGTATTGCCCGCGCCATCCGGGCACGCTGAATCGCATTTCTTCAGCAGGTGCAATGGTAGGGAAACCGCCGGGAAATGGCTTGCCCGATCCTGCGATTGTTTTGCCTTAATTTCCGAATTTGTGCGCCGCACACCGTGCAACGGCGCGTGACGCATCCGTCGAGCATGCAGGTCCGGATGATCGGGCTAATTTCGGACAGGTTTAGGCAATCCTGCGCACGCAACTTCACAGTACGATTGATCGCCGTGCCAGCACCTCGACAGGGGACGGCAGCCGCGCATCGCATCGCCCACTCCGTCAACCGCTCATGCAACATGGAAATCGACGCCCGAACGCCACCGCAACCGCGCACGCCGCCGGATCATGATGGTTGGTCGCCAGCCCGGTCGCCCGCGGCCCGGCTCGCGGCGCTGATCGCCGCGTACGCGCCGCACGACGGCATGTTCGACCTCCCGCTGCGCGGCATGCGCATCGCGCGTGCTTGCGCGCCGCCGGCGCAGTGGAGCCACGGCGTGCACCACGCGTGCCTGAGCATCGTCGGGCAAGGCGCGAAGTCGATGCGGGTCGGCGACGATACCTACACGATCGACGCATCGCGGATGCTGGTCGCAACCGCCGACCTGCCCGTGACCGGACGTGTGACACGCGCGAACCCGGCCGAGCCGTTCCTTTACGTGCAGCTCGCACTCGATCCGCATCGCATCGCGGCGCTCACGCCGCGCGTGTTTCCGCGCGGGCTGCCGAAAGCCGTCGACTGCCGGGCACTCGCGACGCACGACGCGACGCCGGAAATCGTCGACGCCGTGGCCCGGCTGATGCACCTGATCGCGCAACCGGACGACCTCGATCTGCTCGCGCCGCTGATCGTCGACGAAATCCTGATCCGGCTGCTGCGCGGCCCGTCGGGCGCGCGCGTCGCGCAGATCGGCGACGCCGGTTCGACCACCCAGCGCATTTCGCGCGCCGTCGCCTGGATTCGCGACCATTACCTCGACCCGATGGCGGTCGACTCGCTCGCGCGGCAGGTGGGGATGAGCCCGTCGACGTTCCACCATCACTTTCGTGCGGTCACGTCGATGAGCCCGTTGCAATGCCAGAAGGTGCTGCGGCTGCAGGAAGCGCGCCATCTGATGTGCCTCGCGGCAATGGACGCGCGGCAGGCGTGCCGAAGTGTCGGCTACGTGAGCGCGTCGCAGTTCAGTCGCGAATACGCGCGGCTGTTCGGCGATGCGCCGGGCCGCGACGTCGCGAGGCTGCGCGGCGAAGCGGTGCCGCTGTCGCGCGTCATACCGTGAATGGATATCGCGTGCGAGGCGGCGCTTCGTCACCTGCTCGATCGTCGGGCGGCTGCGCCCTCGCGCGAATCAGGCATGACGGGACGCGCAGCAAGCATTCGATGCAGCCTCGTCGGCGGCCAGCATTTCGGGCACGCACTCCCGCAGGAAATCGACGAACGTGCGGATCTTCGCATCGAGATACTGACGCGACGCATACAGCGTGTAGACCGTCAGCTTCTGCAGCCGGTAGTCGGGCAGCACGCGAACCAGTGCGCCGCTCGCGAGCGCGGGCAGCGCCGCGGACATCGGCAGCGAGCCGATCCCGAGCCCCGCGCGCAGCGCGGCGCCGAGCGCATCGGCGATATTCACTTCGAAATCCGGTACCGGCAGCTCGAACGTTTCGCGGCCGTTCGGGCCGTCGAGATGCCAGCGGTCGCGCGGAAAGAGCGGCGTGACGAGCCGCAGGCACGCATGCCCGGCGAGATCGCTGACCGTGCGCGGCGTGCCGCGCGCCTTCAGGTAGGCAGGCGACGCGCACAGCACGCTGCCCACGTCACCGAGCCGCTGCGATACCAGCCCGGAATCGGGTAGCTCCGTCGTGCTCAACTGCAGCGACACGTCGTAGCCTTCGTCGATGATGTCGGGCACGTGCTGCGACAGCGTCAGCTCGACCGCGACGGACGGATAGCGCTCGCGGTAGCGCACGACCGCAGGCACCACGTAGGACTGGCCGAAACTCGTCGTCGCATGAACGCGCAGCCGTCCGGACGGCTTCGCCTGTGCATCGGCCGCCTCGGCTTCCGCTTCGTCGATATAGCCGAGGATGCGCTGGCAGCGGTCGAGATAGCGCTGCCCGGCGTCGGTCAGCGCGATGCGGCGCGTGCTGCGGTTGAGCAGGCGCGTGCGCAGATGCGTTTCGAGTTGCGCGACCGAGCGCGACGCGTAGGCCGTCGTGATGTCCAGACGCTGGGCCGCGCTCGTGAAGCTGCCCTCCTCCGCGACCCGGACGAAAATGCGCATCATCTGTAACGTGTCCATCGACCTGTTCCCGGGGATTGTCACGTCGCACCGCCGTGCAGCCACGGTGCCGACGGCGCCGGCACACGCCGGTCCGGCGCGAATTGTGCGGAACAGTACAGCAGCGTTGCAGGCGTGTCCAGTTCGTCGTAGGCGGCGTGATCCGGCTGCCGAATCGTGCTGCCGGGCGGCTCGCCGGACGGCATCGGGACCGTGCATACAGGCGTATCGGACGTACCGACGGGCCAACGGCATCGGCCGCCGAAAACGACCCGCAAACCGTCATGCCGCCAGCCGCTCGATTGACGCCGTTCGCATCTCGCGCGTTACGCAGCGCCCGCCGCATCGAACGGATTGCGCAACACGATCGTGTCGTCGCGCTCCGCGCCGGTCGTGATCATCGACACCGGCGCACCCGCCACGGCCTCGATGCGCGCGACGAAATCCCGCGCGGCCCGCGGCAGCGCCGCACGCTCGCGCACACCCTTCACGGAGCCTTGCCAGCCTTCGAACCGTTCGTAGAGCGGCTTCGCGCGCGACTGCGCATCGAGGCTCGCGGGCAGATGGTCGACGCGCGCGCCGCCGAATTCGTAACCGACGCACAGCTCGATCGATTCGAAACCGTCGAGCACGTCGAGCTTGGTGAGCGCCAGCGAATCGATGCCCGAAATCCTGACGGCCTGGCGCAGTTGCGCGGCGTCGAGCCATCCGCAGCGGCGCGGCCGGCCCGTGTTGACGCCGAACTCCTGTCCACGCGCGCGCAGCGTTTCGCCGGTGGCGTCGGTCAGCTCGGTGAGGAACGGGCCGCCGCCGACCCGCGTCGCATACGCCTTCGTGACACCCAGCACGTGGCCGAGCTTCGCCGCACCGAGCCCGGTGCCCGCCGCCGCGGCCGACGCCACGGTGCCCGACGACGTCACGAACGGATACGTGCCCCAGTCGATGTCCAGCATCACGGCCTGCGAACCCTCGAACAGAATGCGCTCGCCGCGGTCAGTCGCGTCGTTGAGGTCGGCCCAGACCGGACGCACGAACGGCAAGATCTTCGGTGCGAGCGCAACGAGTGTCGCCAGCATCGCGTCGCGATCGTACTCGTCGAGCCCCAGGCCGCGGAACCACGCGTTGTGATGATCGACCAGCACGTCGAGCCTGGCGGCGAGCCCGTGCGGTTCCGCGAGATCGCCGACGCGCAGCCCGCGACGCCCGACCTTGTCCTCGTAGGCCGGCCCGATTCCGCGCAACGTGGTGCCGATGGGTTCGCGGCGCAGCCGCTCCTGCGCCTGGTCGATCGCACGGTGAATCGGCAGCACCAGCGTCGCGTTCTCCGCGATCGACAGGTTCTCCGGCGTCACCGGCAGCCCGAGCGCGGCCATCCGCCCGATTTCCGCGAGCAGCGCTTCGGGGTCAAGCGCCACGCCGTTGCCGATCACGCCGCGCTTGCCGCGCACGATACCGCTCGGCAGCAGCGCGAGCTTGTACGTGTTGCCGTCCACGACGAGCGTGTGCCCCGCGTTGTGGCCGCCGTTGTAGCGTGCGACGAGATCGGCCTGTGCCGCCAGCCAGTCCACGACGCGCCCCTTGCCTTCGTCACCCCATTGGGCGCCCACGACCACCACGTTCGGCATGCTCCGCACTCCATGTGAGAAATTCAGACACTCGTTCGGCCGAATCGGCCGTTTGTGTGCCATATTGGCGCAGCAGGAACACACGATCAAACGATTAAACCTCAACCATCGTGTGAGTAAATATCACACGAAACGATGCAATGGCCCGACGACTCCCTCCGTTGAATTCGCTGCGCGCGTTCGAGGCCGCCGCGCGGCTCGGCACCTTCACCCAGGCTGCCGACGAGCTGTGCGTGACGCACGGCGCGATCAGCCGGCACGTGCAGCAACTTGAAGCGTGGCTCGGGCGGCCGCTGTTCGAACGCCACAACCGGCGCGTCGAACTGACTGCGTCCGGACGCGCGTACCTCGCCGAGGTCGGCGCATCGTTCGACCGGATCGCGCTCGCCACCGCGCAGCATTTCGGCCACGCGCAGCAGCGCGTGTTGCGCGTCAGCGCGCCTGCGACGTTCTCGCTGCGCTGGCTCGTCCCGAAGCTGTCGTCGTTCCAGGTCGCGCATCCGGCCATCGAGGTGCGGCTGTCGACGTCGAACGAGCCGATCGAAAAGTTGCGCGACAAGGTCGACCTGATCGTTCGCGGCGGCCCGCAGGCCGTCGACGGATACGTCGCGGAGGAATTCCTGTCCGAAGTCCGGCTGCCGGTGTGTGCACCGAAGCTGCTGGAGGGCCGGTCGCTGGATACGCCCGCCGATCTCGCCGGCTTCACACTGCTGCACGCGGCGACCTATCCGGGCATGTGGCCGGAATGGTTCGCGGCCGCCGGGCATCCGAATCTCGTCCCGCGGCACTCGCTCACGCTCGAGCATTTCTACCTGACGTTGCAAGGCGCGCTCGACGGGCTCGGCGTCGCGATGGGGCCGATCGCGCTCGTCGCCGACGACATCGCCGAAGGCCGGCTCGTGCAGCCGTTCAGCGAACCTGCGCTGCCGCCGTGGCGCTACTTCACGTATGTGGCGTCCGCGCGAGCGGATGACGACGCCGTACGCGCGTTCAAGGACTGGCTGAAGGTGGCGGGAAGCGCGACTGCGTCGGACGGGCAGGATTGATCGCACCCGCCCGCGGGGCGTGCATCGTCACGACATACAGGATTCCGAATTAAATGGAATAAACCTGCCGAACGTTCTTGCCTTCACGCATCGCGTGATCGCGATGCACGCGGCAAGCCGCGGATCGAACCGCGGCTTGCCGCCGAACGACGCTTACTGGCTTGCCGCACCTGCGGCCTTCTTCTCCGCGTTCTGCAGGTTCTGCGGATAGTTCGGATCGTTGGCCGCCGGCTTGTAGCCGGCGTCTTCGAGTTTCTTCAGTTCGGCGTTGTTCTTCGCACGCGCGGCCTTGCGCTCGGCTTTGCGTTTAGCCCTGGCCGCCTTGCGCGCTTCGCTCTTCGCTGCCTTCGCGTCCTGTGCAGCCGGCGCGCTGGCAGCATCGGTCTGCGCAAACGCAGGAACCGCCGAGCCGAACAGGAAAGCGGCTGCAGTAGCTGCCAACGTGAGTTTTCTGATCTGGATTCGCATCGCTGAACTCTCTTTTTTGATAACTATCACGGTTTGAAAGACCATCGAGATACCGCCCCCGCCCTGATCGATCGTCATGTCGCGATCAGGACCTGTGCATCATAACCGTGTCGCAAAAAATGTGGCGCGAACGTGACGACGGAATCGGGATACACGTATGGGAGACAACACGGTTTCCGCGGTCGGTGACGGGAGGAGTCGTATGCGATACGGCGCGACGCGCCGACGGCCGTTTCACCGGTGGTGATATCGATGCGCGCATGCGCGACGTGAAGATCGTCGTGCTTGCTCGATCACCGCAACAGCAGTCGATCCGTACGTCGCATCAGCGGGCGATGCGGCTCGAGCGGCGGTTTCTCCCATAAACGACCACGATTCGGTTCGTCGGCGATCGAGACGACTATGGTGCGTCGTTGCGGTGGGCGGTAATGGGTCCCGCACGCTTCGCGGCATCGTGATGCAGAAAGTACCTGTGGAGGCAAGACGCTTCGTCGATTGGCAGGTCTGACGGGAAAGGTGGGGTTGCGTGAACGGCGAAGACGTCGGTCCGACTGATTGCAGGAATGCACGGGAACCCGATATGAACGAGCAACGCTTGTCGGGTAAATGCGCGCATGGCGGTGGAGGCTTGTCCGTTCGGGCGACCGTGCGTGTCGACGCGTCGGGCGCAGCGCATGGATGCCGATCGTTTCTGATTGCTCCCATCAATGGTTCCTTATCTGCACGGAGCAGCGATCCGCACAGCCTGCTTATACCTGTGCTCCGCCCGATCGGTGAGCTTTTACGGGATTCCAGGTTCTTTGGAAGGTGAGCAGGTTCGGGAGCAGTGGGCCAATTCGATTGCGGTGAGCTTCGGCATCGATGAAGTGTTCACATTCGCTCGGGCGCTCTCGATGAATTCCGCCGAGATCGTCCCAGGCACGGGGAATCCGTGCGCGGCATTTTGGCGCCGGGCCCGAGTTCATGCCGTGGCACGAGTCTTTCCCTGCCTGTGACGGGTCCCGCACGGTGCCCGGCTCCAAAGGTAGAAAAACGGACGGGGCGCACGGAAGAAAAGCGGTCCGGCGCCGGTCCCTCCCGCACAGTCCACGGGCTAAATTTGGCGAGTGGCGTCCCATGCGCGCGACAAAAAACTTGTCCACGGACGAGGCAGCACGAGGACAAAAAACCACGCCCGTGGCGGTGCAGGATGATTTCGAACTGCTGTGGGGAAAGTGACGGCATCCGTTCCGGCGGTCCAGCGCAGATGGCGGGCTGCCACGGGACAGGTTTCGGGGTCCCATAAACGGGAACCTCTCTGCCGAATCCGAGGATTTCTTCCCATAAGTTTCTACGTTTCGCGGTTTGTGAGTGGGCGCTTACCTCCTCGGAATGCATTGTCAGGCCTGAAGCCTCCCAGAAACGGCGCCTTGAACAGGACCGAGCGGCGTGGACCGAGTGGTTGAAGGGCCTCGCGTCCCACAGACGGCTCCCATTGGTAGCGGTTTATGGGGTTCGTTTTTTTGTGCAAGCACACGTGTGTTTACATCTTTGGTAAACCACGTTTACTTCTTTAACTACTTTTAGACGGCTCACAGCCTTATCTGGCAAGGGTTTGAGCCGTGTTCGGTACCCATTTATGGGACCACAGGTGGAAGGGTTTGGGGTTTCAGGTCTGTGGATTTGGGGTTTGGGGTACCGCGTTGTGGGGAATCAGGGTTGTGGATATGGGGCGAACGTATCCGGTTATGGGAAATCGACCATCCATCTCGTTGGGTAGCCGTCTATGGGAACACGTGAAGGTAGCTTTTTATGGGGTTCTTTTCTCGGCCGGTAGTCGGATATGTGCACGGCGATTTCCTTCGGGTAGCCGGTTATGGGGAATCTCGAAGGTACCCGTTTATGGGAGCCCTTCGGAGTCAATTCGCTGTCTAGCGCCCGTCGGTTCCACGAAGCCTTCCCATAGACAGGACCAATACCGTACACAGGTTACCTTTTATGGGGAAACGGAATGGTTGCCATTTATGGGGGCGATTTCCACCTTCGGGACAAACAGCAAGACTATCGAGGATGCTGACAGGTACCCTCCTATGGGAATCGATGAAGGTAGCAAGCTATGGGAGAAAACAGCGGTGGTGCTGCGGGGCACCACGAATCCTCCCGACGATCTCGATTCCGCTCATTTGCCCCCATGGATGGCTACCTTCGCCGTGGCAAATCTTGTGCCGGGCTTGCCGGTGCCGACAGGAAAGGTAGCGGCTTTTGGGAGGAATTTTGATCAAAAGGTAGACGGATATGGGGCGCTGCGCAAGTCTATCAATTGAAATTTTTCCTTTGTTATCTGATGCTTAGGCGGGATAGTGAAAGTGATGCTGGAGCAAGGACGTTGCTCCGTCGCGCGAAAAGGTATAAAGTCCGCTTTCAATAAGGCAACCTTACCCGGACACCACGATGCCGCGCAAGCCCGCAAGCAAAGGCTCAGACAAACAGGTTTCGCTGTTTCAGACCCCCGAGCCACCCGACTTGCTGCGCAAGGCGGTCCAGGCGATTCATATCGCGCCGAAGTCGGGAAAGATCGGCCTGCAGCAGCGCAAGATGTTCAGCTCGCTGATCAAGAACGCGCTTCGGCAGGAGGCGTTCGAGCCGGGCCGGACGAGTTTCTCGATCTCGATCGCGTCGCTGTCGCACGAGAGCGGGCTGAACAGCAACAACACGAAGTACGTGAAGGACACGGTCAACTCGCTGATCAGCACCGTCGTCAACTGGGACTACCTGGCCGCGGACCGTTCGACGGTCTGGAAAGCGTCAGGCCTGCTCGCCGGCGCCGAACTCGAGCAATCGGTGCTGAAGTACAGCTTCTCCGACCAGATTCGCAGCGAACTGCTCAACCCCGAGATCTACGCGCTGATCGATATGCGGATCGCTCGCGAGTTCCGGCGGTCGCACTCGCTTGCGCTATGGGAAAACACGGTGCGCTACGAAGGGATCGGCATCACCGCGAAGATTCCTCTGCCGAAATTCCGTGACCTGATTCTCGGCCAGGACAAGGCGTCTCAGTCGTACAAGGAGTACAAGCTGTTCAAGAGCAAGGTGCTGGTGCCGTGCATTCAGGAGGTGAACGAAGTATCGGACCACACGCTCGAGCTGATCGAACACAAATCCGGCCGCAGCGTGGAAGCCGTGCAGTTCAAGGTAACGCGCAAGCAGAGCACCGATACGGTCGAAGAAGGCGACGTCAAGAATGAAGCGCTGGTCGAGGAAGTCGCGAAGTTCGGCATTCCGCGCTCGGAAGCGCGCCGGCTGATCACGCAATACGGCGTGCAGCGCATCAAGGCGGCGATCGCCTATACGCTCAATCGAACCACGAAGAAGAATGCGGCGCCGGTCGACAACGTCGCCGCGTATTTCCGCAAGGCGCTGACGCACGGTTACACGCTGGCCGACGGGCAGGGAACCGAAGCGGCCGCACCGGCGAAGGAATCCGCGCAGAGCAAGCAGGAACAGATTCGCGACAAGTATCTGGCGGCGAAGGTCGAGGAAGCCGGCGCGTATTTCCGCGAGCTGGAGATCGACGACCAGACCAAGCTGATCGAGCGTTACAACGAGACGGTGGCGGGTTCGAAGGACCTGACGCTGTCGCCGAAGAAGAAGGCGAGCAAGCTTGCGCAGACGAGCTTCTTCCGATGGCTGGCGCTCGATACGTGGGGCGAGCCTACCTCGGACGACCTGCTGGAATTCCTGCTGAAAAGCAGCCTCGCGGGCAACTGAACGAGGCCTCGCCATCGTGCGCGCCGTGCACCGGGCCGTGTTGCGGTCCGGCTTCGCGACGCAGCGCGCGGGGCGAGGCCTTTTGCCGGGGGCGCGTTACTTTGCCGTTGCCGCCAGCTCGGCGACGTACGCGTCGATGACGGTCTTGAGCTTGTCGGCGAGCGCTTCCTGGTGGGATGCGTCGACGCCCTTGAGCTGCAGATCGAGGCGCCCGTCCGGATAAGTCTTCAACTGGCCGATCGCGCGCGATTCGAGCGCAAAATCATGACGAACGCTGTAGCGCGTGCGGCCGGCCTTCTTGGCGCCGTCGCTCTGCGCACGCAGGAAATTCTCGAGATCGCGGACGGATTTCTTCCGTTCGATCACGGCCGTCAGCAGCCGGTCGGCCGTCGCCTCGCCCAGGCGTTCGAAGATCAGCTTCAGGAAGTACGCCGCCTGCAGGCCGACCACGTCGTTGGCACTGGCCATCCGCTCCAGCAGCGTGTTCGGCAGCGCGTTCAGCGACAGCGTCTTGCTGATCGACGCCTTGTCCTTGCCGATTTTCTCCGCCAGCGTGTTCTGGTCGGCAAAGACCTTCTCGTCGAGGAGACGTTTCCACGCGACCGCATCGTCGAAGATCGTCTGGCGTTCGTGGTCGTGGTTCGCCCGATACGCGATCGTATAGAGCTGCTCGGGCGTGTGATCCGTGCGGAACGTCGCATTGATCGTCTCGTCGCCGTTGATGCTCGTCGCGCGCAGCCGGCGTTGCCCGTCGATCACGACGAGCTTGCCGGGAAACTCGGGGAGCCGTGTGACCTTGATCGGCTCGATCTGCCCTTCCCGTTTCAACGTCAAGGCAAGCTCGTGCAGGCTCGATTCCGAGTAGAACACGCGCGGGTTGAACGGGTTCGGGATGCAGTCCTTCACCAGCACCTTCTGCGGCGCGCCCAGATCGGGCGTACCGGCGGGCGTGGTCGCGGCCGGGGTACCGGCGGGCGCGGCTTCGGCGACGGCAACCGGTGCGGCCGCCGGCTCGGGCAGCCGCGTTTCGAGCGCCGCATTTTCCTGCGCGAGTCCGCGCAACAGGCCGGCCGCCAGATGCAGGTTGCCGGTCGGCTTCTTGTCTTTCGAGGTGTCCTTAGCCATGGGCGGCTCCGGTAGCGCGCGTCGACGCGATGTATTGGGCCATCTCCGTGACCAGCTTTTCGATTTCCGCGCGGGCTTCCTTCAGGCCCTTCAGGTATCGATTGTGGTGATGGATCGTAGTGCCGAGCGCGAACGTCTGACGATAGACCTCGCGTTGCGCGATCTGGCTGTCGAGCAGATGCTCCCCTATTTCTTCTGCCCTTAAAATTTTTAAAATTTCTTCACGCATTTTAGTTTTTCCATTAACGCTATTCAGCATTAATGCGGAAGAAAGTTGAGGATTTCGAACGGCGCGCATCGACTCGATCATGCGGATCATCGCGACGGTGCTGTACAGATCGGCCGGTGACGGCGAAAGCGGCACCAGGCAGAAATCCGCCACTTCGAGGACGGAGGCGATACGAGGGTCTTCGAGGTTGCCGGGACAGTCGACGACGATCACGTCGAAGTTCGCGTCCTGCTTCTTGATCTCGCCGCCGATGCCGCGGCCGGCGGGAGCCAGCGAAAGCACCGTCATCGGCAGCGTGTTCTCGCCGCTCGTGACCCAACGGACGGAAGTGCCCTGAGGGTCGGCATCGATCAACGCAACCTTGTTGCCACCGGCTTCGAACGCAGCCGCGATGTTGACGGAGATGGTCGTCTTTCCCGTCCCACCTTTTTGATTACTGACGGCGATCTTGAAAGCCATTAAATTCCTCCAAGGAGTTTTGCGTAATATATGCAGTTATTTGCAGAATGTCCAGAAATGCGTTCAATATCACGAACGTTTTATTGATCGCTGTGGTTGTTACGTGACAAATAGGCCGAACGGCCAGGCGTTGCTAAACCATCGATTCGTAAAAAACACGCCATCACGGTTGCAAAAAAGAACGCCGAAGTGAAAAACTGGATTTTTCTTTGGCGCCATAACGAACCCGGTTGGGCGAAGGCCGGGTGCCTCATCGTGCTTTGGTTTCACTCGAAACTTGATACGACTTCGTGCCGTTGATAGACGCTGATCGGCGCGGTCGCGCGGGCATCGTCGTTGGCATCGCGAAAACAGCCGGTTGTCACGTGACAAGTCTCCGGATATCGACGCTTCCCGGAATGTACGGCGCGCGGAAGCCTTCGATGCGATTGCGACGTTGGCTGCGAAGAAATCACTTCAATAAATTTACAGAGGCGCCAGCCTGTGAGTACGTATGCTTATGTGGCAGAGGGACGAGTTGTCACGTGACAAACAGCGCCAAGCGGGCCCGCGGATACCTTGGCATCGTCAAGACCGTTGAAATGGGTCGATGCTACACGGCCTAAGAGACATATTGCTCGGGAAGACAGGCGTGGACGATAGCTTTCGGTTCGTCAACAGATCCGTGAATCGAAGGTGAGTTGTCACGTGACAACCGGAAGCAGAGCCCCGAAGTTTGAGCGACAGGAAACGGTGGGAAGTAAAGAGTCCCGTTGGCATTTCAACGGGACAGTTGGAGATGGCGAGTCCCGGATTTGATCCGCTGGCCGCCCGCTTCCATACGTCGCCCGTGTGCGCACGTACTGACGCAATACCGGCGAGCGACTGCTGAGGCGTACCCAGATATCGTAGCGAGGTTGATGTGTCCCCATTTATCAAGAGACATACAGCTTTGCATGGCCTCTCGTAGTCGCCGATAGGGCAGGGCGGGCTCCGAGGCATGCGTCCCACTGAAGGGCTCAACCCATCTGCAATTACCGGACGTATGCACCGCAATTGATGCCGAATCCATGCGTCGAATGCCTGTGCCGAATCCAAACGGGTCGGGTCGTGAAACATTCCCAGAAAATCGACGTCGGCTGGAAACCCTTATGTAGCAACGACTTGCGCTGCCTTCTTCACGTTGTTTCACGAAAAATGACCGCGTTGATCCCAGGAAATGGGGGCGCATACCTTTTTCGAGCGCCGATATCGAAAGTCGGGAGGATCGCTGTCCAATTTGTCATATATAACACGTAATTTGTAGTGTTTTATACGAATAAGGGCGAGCTATGCACCGTAGGTCCTCGCTATGCGGGCGAGTCCGCGCCTGCTGAGTCACGTGCCGCCCATTCGGCGCAAGGTACACCGACATTTTGCGTCAGTTGTCACGTGACAACGCATGTGTGGGGCGCCTATTTACGGAGTCACGGAGCATTACGAGAAGAAGCCGGCGTCGGAAATGTGCGGGAGGAGTCCCGAGCGTGGTCGGTGCAACGTAGTCTTCGGAACAGCGTGAGCCCCATCGACGTCGTATGCGAGAACCTAATCCCGCACGTTATGAATGCCGTCAAAGTCGGCACATATCGACCGCTACCCCTCGCGCTCAATAACTCGCGACGAGAGACAAAGCGACATCCGCTCTACCTCGCAGGCTGTCGATATCCCTACGGGGAGAATTACCGAACAGCCGACTATATTCGCGGTTGAATTGAGTCGGGCTCGCATACCCGACCCTGAATGCCGCCGACGCAGCGTCGAGCCGCTCCGCCAGCATCAGCCGGCGAGCCTCGTTGAGCCGTATCCATTTCTGATACTGCAGCGGACTCATGCCGGTGAGTTGACGGAAGTGGTGGTGGAAGGTCGAACTGCTCATCTGAACCTGTGCCGCGAGATCATCGACGCGCAACGACTCGTCATAGTGAGCACGCAACCACCGGATCGCGCGCGACACGCGGTTGCACTGGCTGCCGGTGGAGGCGATCTGGCGCAGGCGGGCGCCTTGGTCACTCGTCAACAGCCGATAGTAGATTTCCCGCTCGATGTACGGTGCGAGAACGGCAATGGCGTTCGGGTCGTCCAGCAGCGCGACTAATCGGTTGAGCGCGTCGTACAGCGGTTCAGTCATGTCGCCGACGACGAGTCCACGGCCTGCTGGTACATCGTCGTGAACCGGCGCGACCTGCATCATCAGATCGGCCATCACGCGGAAATCCAGCTTCAGGCCGAGCCCCAGAAACGGTTTGCCGGGGCTGGCCTCGATGATTTGCGTCGAACCGGGCAGATCGAGAGATGTAATCAGAAAGCGATCGGCGTCGTAAAGGTACGCATCCCCGCACTGCATGACCCGCTTCGCGCCCTGAACGACGAGGCCGAAGCTCGGCTCGACCATGCACTCCATCGGCTGCGTCGGCGCTTCCCGTCGATGAAAGCTCAGATTGGGAATGGCCGTGTTGAGATGATCGACACCATCGGTCCATCTCGCGACGCGCTCCGCGAGCATCTGTCGCAGTTCGTTCTCGCGGCCGCGGCCGGTTGAACGGTGGCTTGCCTGGTCGAGCGCCGCGATGGTGGCGGCGTCGTCTCGTTGGGCGGGCAGGTATCGGAGGGGTACCGGATGCATCTTCTCTATTGAGGTAATCGGGTCGACGGGCTGGCAGTCGACGTGCAGGGGCGGCTGGCAACGAGTGCACCGCCCGGAATCGCGGATAGGTCCGACGGCCCGCTTCCGGAAGGCACGTGCCGGGACTGGCGAACTACTTCGTCGCCTCCGATGCGCAAAGCTGCCAGCGTCGCGATTTCGCCGCCGGCGCTGCCGCGCGCTCGTCGACCGTGCGCCACCAGCGTTCGCCACGATGCGGGGCATCGAGATCGACGCGTTCGCCCATCCTCGGTGTCGACAGCTCGATGCCGCGCACGAGCGCCAGCGCCGTGACGCGCTCGAACGGTTCCTGCCAGCGATGCATCGCGAGGTCGAACGTGCCGTTGTGGATCGGGATCAGCCAGCGTCCGCGCAAATCGATGTGCGCCTGCACGGTTTCTTCCGGTTGCATGTGCACGTACGGCCATTGCGCATCATAGGCGCCCGTTTCGATCAGCGTGACGTCGAACGGCCCCAGGCGCTCGCCGATCTCGCGGAAGCCGTCGAAATAGCCGGTATCGCCGCTGAAGAACAGGCGCAGATCGTCGTCGACGATCACCCACGACGCCCACAGCGTACTGTTGCCGTCGAACAGGCTGCGCCCGGAGAAGTGCTGGGCGGGGGCCGCCGTCAGCGTCAGGCCCGCTACGTCGATGCTTTGCCACCAGTCGAGCTGGCGGACCTTGGTCGCGTCGATACCCCATTCGATCAGCCGATCGCCGACACCGAGCGTCGTCACGAACACGCCGGTGGTTGCGGCCAGCGCGAGCACCGTGTCGCGGTCGAGGTGATCGTAGTGATCGTGCGACAGGACCACGCCGCGCAGCGGCGGAAGATCTTCCAGCGCGATCGGCGGCGCATGAAAGCGCTTGGGGCCGATGCGCCGGAACGGCGATGCGCGCTCCGCAAACACCGGATCGGTCAGCCAGAATTCGCCGCGCAGCTTCAGCAACAGCGTCGAATGGCCGAGGCGGTACAGGCTGCGATCGGGCGCCGCGTCGAGTTCCGCGCGGGTGAGCGAATCGACGGGCAGCGCGCCGGCGGGCACGGTATGGCGCGGCTTGTTGACCAGCATGTTCCACGCGATCCCCAGCGTCTTGCCCAATCCTTCGGCAGGGCGCGGTGCGACATTGGCAAAGCGCTCGCCATTGTGCTGCGGCGAACCGCCGGACAGCGTCCGGCCACGCCGGGCGGCCGCGAAACCCAGCACGCGGTGAATCAAAACGAGAGGCGATGCCATGTCGGTTCATCCGGAGAATAAAGTACACCGAGCAGTGTAGTTTATTTTCGAGATAAGTAAACTGCCCGGTGTAAAATTTCCGCATGGATACCAGTACTCCCCCCCAGCGTCTGACCGACCGCAAGCGCGCGGCGATCGTCGATGCGGCAATCGAGGAATTTCTTGCGGCCGGCTACGATGCGACGAGCATGGATCGCATCGCTGCACGCGCGGGCGTGTCGAAACGCACCGTCTACAACCACTTTCCGGGCAAGGAGACGCTGTTCGCTGCAATCCTGAACAAGCTGTGGGATGCGACTCGGACCGGCAAGTCGCCGACCTATCGCGCCGACGTGCCGTTGCGCGCGCAACTGCTTGCGCTGCTCGACCGCAAATTGCGATTGATGAACGACGAGGCCTTTCTCGCGCTCGCGCGCGTCGCGATCGGCGCGGCCATCCATTCGCCGGAACGGGCCCGCGACATGGTCGAACGCCTCGGCGAGCGTGAGGAAGACGTCACGGTGTGGGTGCGGGCGGCGGCTGCGGCCGGCCGTCTGGCGGTGACCGATCCGGTGTTCGCCGCGCATCAGTTGCATGGCGCCGTGAAGGCGTTCGCGTTCTGGCCGCAGATCACGATGGGGCAGCCGCCGCTGACGGCGCACGAGCAACAGAAAGTCGCGGAGTCGGCTGCCGACATGTTCCTCGCGTACTACGCGCGACCGGACGACGGCGCCGTGTCGCGTCGCACGCAAGACTGAACGCGCATCCGAAAGCATCCGCAGGCGCGGTCAAATCGACATCGTGGTCGATGCACGCGCCGACGGGGCGTCGGCCGACCCGCCGATCCGGGCAACCGACGCAACATGGCGCCCGCATGTGACGGCCGCGCGGCCGGCCAAAACAGCGATATCGTCGACGCATCCGAAGCCGAACGTGAGCATCTATCCATGAAGACGCTGTTGATCGTCTATCACACGATGACCGGGGGCACGCAGCAGATGGCCGAAGCGGCTGCCGATGCGGCTCGCGCGCAGCCTGGTGTCGACGTCAGGTTGCAGCGCGCGGACGCGACGAACGCAGACGACGTGCTGGCCGCCGACGCGTACCTGTTCGCGACGCCCGAGAATCTTGCGGCGATGTCCGGGCTGATGAAGGACTTTTTCGATCGCTGCTATTACGGGGCGCTCGATCGCGTGAATGGCCGTCCGTATGCGGCGATGATCTGCGCCGGAAGCGATGGGCAGAACGCATTGCGCCAGATCGACCGGATCGCGACCGGGTGGCGGCTGAAGAGCGTCGCGCCCGGCCTGATCGTCTGCACGCATGCGCAGACGCCGGAGCGTATTCTCGCGACGAAGACGATCGGCGTCGACGAGCTTGCGCGCTGCGCCGAACTGGGTGCGGGGCTTGCCGCGGGGCTCGCGCTGGGGGTTTTCTGACGACGGATGCGGCGGTGCCGATTTGCCGAATCGGCACAGGGCGGATCTGCGGCTGTTCGCGCAATACCGATTCCGCAAACAACACCGAATCGGCCGAATGCCAAGGCTTCAACTGTCCTTTGCGGTTGCCGCGGATCGATGGTATTCGGGCCAAAGACGTTTCACGAGGTCGCGCGACGCGCCGTATGCGTAGCAACTGTCGATCTTGAGCGGCTTTCCTTCGCTGTCACGGTAATCGAGCGACGAGCGCCGCATGCCGACCATCGTCTGATAGGCGGTCGTGGCGATCGGGCCGAGCAATTCCTTCAGGTGCGTGCACGTGTCGCAGGACGGCAGGCGCTTGCGCACCTCGCTGTTCCAGCCGGCGCCGATGTTCAACCCGACGAGCGCCTGCAGCGAGTCGCCACCGCCCGGACACTGCGCATACGGATGCGAACGGATGAACGTCGATACGGCGCGCACGACCATGTCGATGTCGAAGACCAGTGTCACGCCCAGATCATGGAGCGGCGTCAGCGCCGCGACGGTCCGTGCGCCGCCGGGCGGCGTGAAATCGCTGGTCTTGCGGTCGGCGAGGCACGCCGTCACTTCGAACAGGCCATCGCTGCGTCGATACCCGCGCATGTCGATCTGCCGATGGTGAATCTCCTCGCGCGTGATGCCGTCGTGCGGCGTGTCGTCTTGGGAAACCATGCATTCGCTCCATCTCGTGTCACCGGGCCTTTTCGCAGGCAACGGGATTGCGCCCGGCCGATCGGGCGCGCGGTGAAAAGCACGCACGCCCTGCCGCCAACGAAGTTGCCTTGGCCATACTACGCACTTTCCGATCTCTTCGTCCGCGCCACGATCGATGCGGACGCAACGAGTCGTACAGCGATGCCGGCGCAAACGAGGCGCGGGCGTGCGACGCGATGTCCGAAGGCGACGCAACGCGCCGCGGTTCGATATCCGTCACGCGGAACACCGTTCATCGCATGTCGCCCCGGCCCCGATTTCCGGTAGTGGCCTCTAATGGCGTGACATCCGGAAACGTATCCATATAATGCGCAACACGACCGCGCGGACGCATTTCCGGCACCCTGGATCGGGCAAATGCGGACCGGCGAGTCAGCCGGCTGTCCCGCGTACCGGTATACTTCCACTCCTGCCTTGTCCGGCATCGAGGCCGGGTGCCTGAAAGCAGAGTGACGTGCGCGATGCGGCCCCGTAGTGTTCCGCACCGGCGGCAGACGGGCCGCACGCATGGCGGCGAAGCTTGCAAGCCGCGCGGCAGGGCCGCACGAACCACACCTTATATTCCTGGTGGATTGAATTTATGGGTTTTGAACAACTTGCCGAATTGCGGGCGCAGCTCGCAGCGAAGGCCAAGCAGGAGCGCAACGCGAAGCGGCCGGCAGCGCCGACGGACGCCGGCGCGAAGCCGAAGTCCGGCGACCGGCCGTCTCGCGGCGCCAAGCCGGGCGCCGCCGCCCAGGCGCAGCATCGGGCGAAGCCTGCTTCGGCGAAGCCGTCGGCCCCGGTCGATCCGGTCATCGTCGCAATCGGCAAACTGCAGCGGAAGTTTCCGCGCGCATTCCCGAAGAATCCGGCCCCCAAAGTACCGCTCAAGGTCGGCATCTGGGACGATCTCGCACGCGAGGCGCAGGCCATCGGTCTCAACGAAGCCGAACTGCGCGAAGCGATGTCGACGTGGTGCCGCGGCAACCGCTACTGGTCGTGCCTTGTCGAGGACGCGGTGCGCGTCGACCTGCAGGGCAACGAAGCCGGGCGCGTGACGCACGACGACGCGGCGCGCGCGCGCCGGCTGAAGGCTCGCCGTCCGGGCAAGGGCGCGGCACAATCGGCCAAGGGTGCGCCGCAGCAGCCGAAGGCCGAGCAGCAGGCCGAGGGCGCTGCCGCGCCGCAGCCGGCGCAAGCCGAAGTGGAAGCGGAAGCGAAGGTGCAGAACGACGCCGCGCCGCAGGTCGAACAGCAAACGGCCAGCAACGACTAATCGGCATCGCGCCGCGGCTCGTTGCACCGCACATGCCAACATGCCCGTCGCATGCGGCGCATGACACGACAGACCGGCCTGCCTGGACCGAGGCAGGCCGGGACTCCCTCCACCGGCGTCCGATCTGCCGGTACGCATCCCTCTCTCGTTGAACGAGCCACACGACCGGACAACGAACGTCGCCGCATGCGCGATGCTCCGCCTTTTTCATATCCCCGCGTAGACGGTTTGCATAGCCGAGCAAATTGCAGCTTCAGTCATATATTTCGGTTTCCGAATTGATAGACGGGAAACGTCGATTTCCGTGCGTGCGATCCCATCCGGCCGTCGTGACATGATGGCGCGCGATAATTGCGATTGGATCGTCCGTTTACGGCCGCTCGGCGCGTGCATGCGGCTTGCATCCCGAAAGATAGCCGATGCCGGCTGATGCCAAGCTGGGCTCTTCAACGTCAATTCAAACCGGATCATGAACCCGAGACATTCCGCGATTTTCGTCGCGCTCGCCGCCGCCACGCTGTTCGGCGCCGCGACACCGCTCGCCAAGGCGCTGATCGGCGCGATGTCACCGTTCATGGTCGCAGGCCTCTTCTATCTGGGCAGTGGCGTCGGGCTCGGCATCGGGATCCTGTTGCGCGGCTGGTACGGCCGTCGCGCGCCAACCGCGGATGCCGCACCGCTGCAGCGCGCGGACCTGCGTTGGCTGGCCGGCGCGATCGCGGCGGGCGGCGTGGCCGGCCCGGCTTTGCTGATGCTCGGGCTGTCGACCACGCCGGCGGCGACGAGCGCGTTGCTGCTCAATCTCGAAGGCGTGCTGACGGCTGTGATCGCGTGGGTCGTGTTCCGCGAGAACGTGGATACGCAGGTGTTCGTCGGCATGGTGGCGATCGTCGCCGGCGGCGCGCTGTTGTCGTGGACACCGGGCCGCGCCGGTGTGCCGGTCGGTGCGCTGCTGATCGTCGGCGCATGCCTGTGCTGGGCGATCGACAACAACCTGACCCGCAAGGTGGCCGCGAACGACGCGATGGTGATCGCGTGCCTGAAAGGGCTGATCGCGGGGCCGGTGAACATCGGCATCGCGCTGGCGACCGGCGCGACGCTGCCCGCGATACCGGTCACGGCGGCGGCGATGCTGACGGGGCTCGGCGGCTACGGGATCAGCCTCGTGCTGTTCGTCGTCGCGCTGCGTCATCTCGGCAGCGCGCGCACCGGCGCGTACTTTTCGATCGCACCGCTGTTCGGGGTCGTGCTGTCGCTGCTGATCTGGCCGGCACTGCCGCCCGCGACGTTCTGGATCGCGGCCGCGCTGATGGCGCTCGGCATCTGGCTGCATGTGCGCGAACGGCACGAACACACGCATGCGCACGAGCGGCTCGAGCATACGCATCGGCATCGGCACGACGACCATCACCAACACACGCACGACTTCCCGTATGACGGCGACGAACCGCACACGCATCCGCACGTGCATCTGCCGATCGCGCACAGCCACGCGCATTTTCCGGACATTCATCACCGGCATCGGCATTGACCGCGTCGTGAGCGACGCGCGCCGGGGGGCGCAAGGTGACCGTTTATGGGAAGCGCGGAAAGCCGGTCATTGGTCGGCCATGGCGGTTGCCGGCATGTTGCAGAAGCATGCGCCGGCATGCGCGTGCCGCGAGCCGCGCGCGGCCGGATCAGGTTGGAAGCGCGGAACGCGCGCCGGCAACCCGCCCGCGGTTTGACGGGCATGCGCGGCGCACAATGAATCGCCATCGCGATCGTCACGCGATCACTCGACGCCGACGATCACGCTCGATGCCTTGAAGATCGCGGATGCGGCGGCGCCGCTCGCGAGGCCGAGACGATCGACGCTGTCGTTGGTGACGATCGCGATGATCTCCGCGCCGCTCGTGACCTTGATCACGACCTCCGAATTGACCGCGCCCTTCGCGACCGACGCGACGGTGCCCGCGACGCAGTTGCGGGCCGACACCTTGCTGCTGTCGACGCCGACCATCACGATGACCGACGACGCCTTGACGAGTGCGAACGCGTTCGTGCCGACCGCGAGGCCCAGCGACGCCGCGCTGCCGTGGGTGATCACGGCGACGATCTCGAGGCCGTCCTGCGTGCGCAGCGTGATTTCGTCGTTGACGGCGCCGGGTTTGACGGCGCTGATCTGGCCGGCGAACTGGTTGCGGGCGCTGGTTCGCATGATGACTCTCCGGGTGGGTGCCGCGGCCGGGCCGGCAGCGGCGGCAGATGAATGGAAGTGCATCGGCGAGTGTACCGTCAACGCGGGGCGCGGCGCGCTGCGGATGCCACGGCGCGAACCGGCGAAAACTCGCGGCCACCGCGTGTACCGTCATACCTGCGTGACGGGGCCGACGGCGCTGGCGCTACGGCGCTGACGGGCCGCTCGCAGGTGTCGCGGCGCGGGAGCCGGTGCCTGTCGCGCCGTCGCTCTCCCAACCTCCGCCGAGCGCGAGGAAGAGCCGCACCTGGTCGGCCGCGACCTGACCTTCGGCCGCCGCGACCTGCGCCCGCACGCTCGTCAACGTGCGCGTCGCGTCGAGATCGGAGATGAACGACTCGCGGCCCGCCGCATAGAGACGATGGGTTTCGTCGGCGGAATTGCGGGCCGATTCGTACGCTGTGCGCAGCGCATCGGTGCGCTGCACGTCGGCCGCGTAGGTCGCGAGGCTCGACTGCGTTTCGCGCAGCGCATTCAGCACGACGCCGTCGAAGTGCGCGAGCGCGCCACCCGTCGCGGCTTCGGCTTCGCGCACGCGCGCACGCTGGCCGTTGACGGGGAACGACCAGCTGATCAGCGGTCCGAACGACCAGCGATTCGTGGTGGATGAAAACAGGTCGGCGGCGACGCCGACGGAGCCGGCCGATGCACCGATGCTGACCGACGGGTACAGCGCGGCGGTCGCCACGCCGATCCGGGCGGTCGCGGCGGCGAGTTGCCGCTCGGCTTCGCGTACGTCGGGGCGGCGGCGCAGCAACGCGGCGCCGTCGCCGATCGGAATCGGCTGACGCAGCTTCGGCAGGCGCTCGCATTCGGTGACGGCTTTCGGCAGGTCGGCCGGCGCGCGCGCGAGCAGCGCGGCGAGCTGGTACTGCGCGATCTTGCGGCGGCCTTCGAAGCGCGGGATGTCGGCGGCGAGCGTGCGTACCTGCGTCACGCCGCGCGTCACGTCGGTCTGGTTGCCGCGTCCTGCATCTCGCAGCCGCTGCGACAGCGCGACGCGTTGCTGCTGCAGCGCGAGCGACCGCTTCGCGATCGCCAGTTCGTCGCCGGCCGAGCATGCTTCGACGTAGGCGCGCACGACGTCGGCCACGACCGTGATGCGCGCGAGGTCGCCGGCCGCCTTGACGGCCTCGCTGTCCGCGCGCGCGGCTTCGACACCGCGCCGCAGCTTGCCGAACAGGTCGAGCTCGTACGACACGTTGATGCCGACCATACCTTCGTTGACGACCGGCAGCTTGTTTTCGAGCAGGTACTGCTCGGCCGATTCCTGCGCGCGCTGCACGGCCGCTTCCGCCCCGCCCGAGAATCCGCCCTGTTCATTCGCGGCCACCAGGGCCGCGCGCGAGCGCGCGAGGTTCGCGGCGGCGACGCGCAGGTCGGTGTTCGACTTCAGCGCATCGCGCACGAGCCCGTCGAGCACCGGGTCGTCGTACAGTTGCCACCAGTTGCCGGGCACCGCGTCGCGCGACACCAGCGCGCCGTTCGCGTCGTCGAGCGCGTGATTCGCGAGCGGCGCATTGACGTACGCCTGCTGCGGCAGCGTGTAGTCGGGGCCGACCGACTTGCATGCACTGAGTGCAAGCGCCAGGGGCGCGAGCGTCGCCGCGACGCGCAGGGCATGCCGCTTCATTGCGATGCTCCCGCCGCGCCGGATGCCGCGGGCGCCGTGCCGGCACCGGCCGTCGGCTTCGCGTCGGCGTTGCGGCGCGCGTCGGCGCCGCGCATCGATACGGTCGCGGTGCGGCCCGCGATCATCCGGAAATCGTCCGGCACCTCGTCGAGCACGACGCGCACCGGCACGCGCTGCGCGAGCCGCACCCAGCTGAATGCCGGGTTCACGTTCGGCAGCAGGTTCGCGCCCTGCGTGCGGTCGCGATCCTCGATCGCGGCGACGATGCTCTGCACGTGGCCGCGCAGCGCATGCGGCTCGCCCATCACGATGATGTCGACCGGCTGGCCGATATGGATGCCGCGCAGCTTGGTTTCCTCGAAGTAGCCGTCGACGCGGAACGAATGGCGATCGACGACCGACAGCACCGCGCGGCCGGCCGGCACGTATTCGCCGACGCGCGGCGCGCGGTCGTTCAGGTAGCCGTCCACGGGACTGACGATCGTCGTGCGCTGCAGGTTCAGCTTCGCGGTGTCGAGCGACACCTGCGCATCGGCGACGCCGGCTTCGCCCTGCTCGACGCGCGTGCGGCTTTCCTCGACCTGTTCGCTCGCGACCAGGTTGCCGAGCTGCAGGTTGCGCGCGTATTCGCGCTTCGCCTGCGCCAGCGTCGCGCGGCGCTGCGCGAGTGTCGCTTCGGCGAGCCGCTCCGCGAGCGCGTAGCGCGCCTGGTCGATCACGAACAGCACCTGGCCGCGCTTGACCTCCTGGTTGTCGGCAACCTGCACCGACGTGATGAGACCGGACACGTCCGGCGCGACCTGGATCACGTCGGCGCGCACGTGCCCGTCGCGCGTCCACGGCGAGAACATGTAGTAGTTGATGATGCGCCACAGCACGAGGCCGGCCACGACGACGACGATCAGGGTGAGCAGGACTTGCCCTGCCGAGAGCCAGGATTTTTTCACGTTAGGTAGCCACGAGTTGGTGGGACACGATCACGACGGCGGCCAGCACGAACACGTAGATGCCGAGGTCGAAGATCGAACGGTGCCAGACGAGGCGGTAGAAGCCGACGCGCTCGAGCACCGCGCGCACGACGATGTTGATCAGGTAGGCGATCAGCATCAGCACGAGCGGGGCCGGCACGAACACGCCGAAGATATCGATTTCGCCGATCATGATCGCGCTCGGAAGGACAGGGTGGAAAGCCGGTTCATGCGTGCGCTCCGTCCGGCGCCTGCGGCGGTTGTGCGGTCGCGGCCGGATACAGCGACAGGCGCAGCCCGACGAGCGCGTGCAGCGTGTCGCGCAGCCGGCGGTGCGCGGCTGGTACGGCGGGCGAGGCGGCGCCGTCGCCCGGCGCGGCGCCCGGCAGGGTGCTGCCGGCCACACGCCGCAGCGCGTCGTCGATCGTCGCGAGCAGCGCGGGCGGCACGGGCTGGCGCGCGTTCGCGGCCGCGCAGCGCGCGTAGTGATCGGTGACGCCGGCCAGCACGCGATCGATCGCGTCGGGTACGTCGCCCGACAGCCGGCGGCGCGAGCGGCGCAGGTCGAGCGCGTTCAGCGCGATGCGCAGGTCGCGGAAGCTTTCGATCGACGGGTGGCGGTGATCGTCGGACGCGCCGAGGCGCGGCAGCAGTTGCGTGACGCGATCGAGCATCCGCGACGCGTGGTTGCGCTGGTCGTCGAGCGGCTGCGTCGACGCGGAGCGCGCGACGTCCTCCCAGCCCGAGCGCAGCAGGCGCCGCACCGCGAGTTCCGCGCCGAACGGGCGCGTCGCGCGCGTCCACACGTACGCGAACAGCAGCCCGGCGACGCCCGCGAGGTTGCTGTTCAGGAACACGAAGAAATCGGCTTCGTACGCGCTCTGGATGCTGATGAAGGTAGCCGTGTTCACGGCGACGAGCATCGTCACCATGTTGAACTGCGGGCGTGGCAGCAGCGTGCCGATCAGGATGAACGGGCCCGCGAACATCAGCACGAGCATCGCGAAATCGTGCACGTGCGGCAGCACGACGAACAGGTACAGGCCGGCGAACACGACGCTCGCGGCGGTCGACAGGAAGAACTTGAACACCAGCGGCGCCGGCTCGTCGAGCGCGGCGAAGAAACTGCACGACACGGCCACGAGCGTGACGGCGGCTGCGCCGTCGTGCCAGCCGGACGAGATCCACAGCCAGCACGCGAACACGATCGCGAACACGACGGTCAGCGTCGAGAACAGCATCATCCCGCGATCGAAGAAGCGCTCGGTGCCGCCGAGCCGCCAGTGCCGGTAGCGCGGCTGCCACACGCCCGACTCGTTCGCGATCAGCGCACGCAGCGAGCGGCAGTCCTGCCAGATGTCGATGACCTGGCGCAGCCGCCACAGCGCATTCGACAGCAGCGCGCCGTCCCAGCTCGCCAGCGCGCTGGCGGGCGGCTGCAGCGCGGCGATGCGCGCGCGCAGGTCGTCCGCGACCGGATCGTGCGCCATGTCGCCGTCGGTGCCGGTCTTCACGGCCGGCAGCGGCGCGTCGAACCACTTCGCGGCGTCGGCCAGCAGCGCGTCGAGCGCGGGCGGGCGCACGTGCAGGTCGCGCATCAGCGCGACCAGCGGATCGGCGAGCGACGACATCAGCGGCAGGAACAACTGCATCCGGCCCGCGAGCGCCTGCGCCCGCGCGAGCAGGCGCGGATGCGCATGGTCGTAGCCCAGCTGGCTCAGCAGGAACTCGAGGCCGGTTATGGTCGCGGCGAGCCGCTGCCGGCACGCGGACAGCGCCTTGCCGGCCAGATGCCCGGACAGCGTTTCGCGGCCGTAGAACGCGGCGTCCTTGAACCACGCGTCGGTGCGCTCGATCAGCGTCGGCGCGAGCCGGTTCGGAAACACGGTGCTGCCGACCACGCTCGCGCAGACGATGCCGAGCACGATTTCCTCGGTGCGCGCGATCGCGACGTCGAATATCGTGGACGGGTCGGTGACGGTCGGCAGCGCGACCAGCGGCATCGTATAGCCGGCGAGCATGAAGACGTAGCTGCGCGCGGTGCGATCGGAGATCGCCAGGTACAGCAGCGTGCCGCACCAGGTCGCGACGATGATGCTGAACAGGAGCGGCGTCTCGACGAACGGCGGCACGAAGAAGATCGCGGCGGCCGCGCCGAGCGCGGTGCCGAGCGCGCGGTACAGCGCTTTCGAGCGCGTCGCGCCGACGAATGGGTTCGACACGATGTACACGCTCGCCATCGCCCAGTACGGGCGCGGCAACTGGAAATACAGGCCGAGGTACAGCGCCAGCATCGATGCGGCGAACGTCTTGCCCGAGAACAGCCAGTCGCGGAGGCTCGGATAGGTCATGACGCGGAATCGGCGGAGTGGGACGGGGGCGAAGCCCCAGGGGGCGCGTCGGCTGCGTTGAATGCGTTCAGTACGCGCAGCGTGGCTTCGAGATCGGCGCGCGACACGCCTTTGAGCACCTGTGCACGCAGCGCGCGCAGGTCTTCCTCCATCTTCGCGGTGACTGCGCGGCCGGCGGCCGTCAGCGAGATCGTCTTCGCGCGGCGGTCGTGCGGATCCTCGTCGCGGCGCGCGAGGCCGGCCGCGCACAGCTGGTCGAGCAGGCGCACGAGCGACGGCCCTTCGATGCCGACGTGTTCGGCGAGCGTACCTTGCCGCACGCCTTCGCCGAGGCGCCCGGCGATCAGGAGCGGCGTCGCGCAGGCCTCGGACACGTTGTACGCGGTCAGCACGCCGTCGCTGGTGCGGCGCCACTTGCGCGCGGTGAGCACGAGCAGGCTGCTGACGGCGAGGCGGAGATCGTGCAGATTGGTCATGGGCGAGATGATAGGGGCAAAAAGATTCGATAGCAAACTATCGTATTTGCCAACCGGATGACACATCGCAGGCGGCACGGCCGGCCTACCTGAAGCAATCCAGGCGGCGTGCCGGCCGTGGTCAAGCAAGGCTGGCGACCGCGAACCCGCATGTCCGGCGCGGCGACCATATCGAATAGTCGGAACGAGAACTGTCCGGCAACACGAAGTACGCCCGCGCGTGCCGCATTCCGCGCCGCCGCCCCGACATTCGTCCGATCAATTGAAGAGCCGGGCGCGTACGCATGCCGGGCACGCCGCTTGCGCGGCCCGTTTC
The DNA here is from genome assembly GCF_002925705.1 of Burkholderia anthinoferrum. Taxonomy (NCBI): domain Bacteria; kingdom Pseudomonadati; phylum Pseudomonadota; class Betaproteobacteria; order Burkholderiales; family Burkholderiaceae; genus Burkholderia; species Burkholderia anthinoferrum. The sequence goes on along the minus strand of NZ_LFZP01000071.1, from coordinate 54,177 downwards.
GACCCGCAACGTCCTGCTTTCGCGCGCGATTGCACTAGGACAATATTTTCAGGGTGTCTTTCTGAGCGACCATGCGGAAGCCATGACGGAGACATCGAGATGGGACGGACCGAGGTATCGGCAGGCTGGCGCGACGCGATCGGCGCCGTGCACGGCATCGAGTCGAAATACAAGCGGCTCGTGAAGGCGATCGCCGGCGACATCGAGACCGGCGCGCTCGCGCCGGGCGCACGGCTCGCGCCGCAGCGCGACGTCGCGTCGAGCCTCGGCGTCAGCGTGCAGACCGTCACCAACGCGTACAAGGAGCTGGAGCGCCAGGGGCTGATCCGCTGCGAGGTCGGCCGCGGCAGCTTCGTGGCCGCGCGCGTGACCGAATCGATGTCGAACTACATCCTCGATACGACCGAGCGCGAACTGGTCGACTTCTCGATCGCCCGCATCGTCCACACGCCGGAGCACGATGCCGCGTGGCGCAGCGTGTGCGCGGCGCTGGCGGGCGCCGACGATCAGCCGTGGATCCGGTCGTTCCGGCCGATCGCCGGCCTCGATGCGCATCGCGACGCCGGCGCCGCGTGGCTCGCGTCGCTGAACATGCCCGTGCACCGCGAATCGCTGCTGGTTACGAACGGCGCGGCGCACGGGATCTTTCTCGCGCTCGCGTCGATCGTCGGGCCGGGCGATACCGTGTTGTGCGAGAGCCTGACCGATCACGGCGTGATCGGCTCCGCGAACGTGCTCGGCTTTACGCTGAAAGGGCTCGAGATGGACGAGCACGGCATCCGTCCCGAACATTTCGAGGAGATGTGCGACGGCGAGCGGATCAGCGCGCTCGTCTGCACGCCGACCCTCAATAACCCGACCGTGTCGATGATGACCGAGTCGCGGCGGCGGTCGATCGCGCGCATCGCGACGCGCTACGGCGTGTACGTGATCGAGGACGACGTGTATGGTCCGCTGCCCGAGAAGACGGCCACGCCGATCGCCAGCCTGATTCCGGAGCTCGGCTTCTACTGCACGAGCATGACGAAATCGGTGCTGACGGGCTTACGCACCGGCTATCTCGCGATGCCGCGGCGGCTCGCGTTGCGCGTCGAGAGCGTGCTGCGCGTGAGCAGCTGGATGGCGACGTCGCCGATCGCGGAAATCGCGACGCGCTGGATCGCCGACGGCACCGCGCGGCGGCTCGTCGAACTGCAGCGCCAGCGGCTCGCCGTGCGTCAGGCGATGGTGAGGGCCGCGCTGGGGCCGTATGTGCTGGGCGCGCATCCCAATGCGGTTTCGGCATGGCTGCGCGTGCCCGACTACTGGCAGGCCGAGCGGATCGTGCGCGAATTGCGCACGCGCAAGATCGCGGTGACGTCGCCCGATCCGTTTCTGGTTGGCGGCACGGAGCGGCCGAACGCGGTGCGCGTGTGCATCGGCGCCGAAACCACCGATGCCGCGTGCAACGCTGCGCTCGAGACGATCGCGGGCGTGTTCGAGCAGTATCCGCACCTGAACGATTTCCACTGAACCGGCGGCGGCGCCGCAACGTCGCGCGCAATGTATCAGGACATTCGAAAGCGCGATTTGGAACATTAGACTGGATCGCATCACATTCGTCGCGAGGCGTGCGTTCCATGTCCTTCCTGTCGCTGTCCGACGTCTACCGCGCGCGCCGCCGCCTCGCCGGGCGCGCAGATGGTACGCCGCTCGTTGCATCCGCCGCGCTGTCCGCGCGCGTTGGCGCACCGGTCTACCTGAAGCTCGAAACGCTGCAGCCGACCGGCAGCTTCAAGCTGCGCGGCGCGACCAACGTGCTCGCGGAACTCGCGGCGCAGCGCGTGACGCGCGTGGTCACCGCGTCGACGGGCAATCACGGTCGCGCGCTCGCGTACGCGGCGCGCGCGCTCGGCATCGACGCGGCCGTCTGCATGTCGTCGCTCGTGCCGGCCAACAAGGTCGATGCGGTCGCGGCGCTCGGCGCGCGCGTGGTGATCGTCGGCGACAGCCAGGACGACGCGCAGGCCGAAGCAAGGCGCCTGGTATGCGACGAAGGCTATGCGTACGTGCCGCCGTTCGACGATCCGCGCATCATCGCGGGCCAGGCGACGATCGGCGTCGAGATTCTCGAGGCGCTGCCCGATACGGCGACGCTCGTCGTGCCGCTGTCGGGCGGCGGCCTGTTCAGCGGGGTCGCGTTTGCCGCGAAGGCGATCCGGCCGGCGGTCGAGGCGATCGGCGTATCGATGGCGCGCGGCGCCGCGATGCATGCGAGCCTCGCGGCCGGCCGCCCGGTCGACGTCGCCGAGCAGCCGACGCTGGCCGATTCGCTCGGCGGCGGCATCGGCCTCGACAACCGCTACACGTTCGACATGACGCGCGCGCTGGCCGACGACGTCGTGCTGCTCGACGAGCCGTCGATCGCGCGCGGCATCGCGCATGCGTATCGGGAAGAACGGCTCGTCGTCGAAGGCGCCGGCGCGGTCGGCCTCGCCGCGTTGCTGGATGAACGGATCGCGCGCCGCGATCGCGGCGGCCCGATCGTGGTCGTCGTGAGCGGCGCGAACATCGACATGGCCGCGCATCGCCGGCTCGTTTCGGAGAACTGACATGACCCGTCCCGTCACGTTGCTCGGCCAGGCGCAACTGCGCGCGCTGGTGCCGCTCGATCTGGCCGCGATTGACCAGATCGAGGCCGCGTTCGCGTCGCTGGCGACCGACGCCGTCGTGATGCCGCCGATCCTGAATCTCCCGCTGCCGGAGCGCCATGCCGAAGTGGACGTCAAGACCGCTTACCTGCCACGCTTCGACAGCTTCGCGATCAAGGTCAGCCCCGGCTTCTTCGACAACCCGTCGCTCGGGCTGCCGAGCCTGAACGGGTTGATGCTCGTGCTGTCCGCGCGCACCGGCCTGACCGAGGCCGTGCTGCTCGACAACGGCTACCTGACGGCCGTGCGCACCGCGGCGGCCGGCGCCGTGGCCGCGCGCCGGCTCGCGCGCGCCGATGCGCGCCGCGCGGCGATCGTCGGCGCGGGCGAGCAGGCCCGGCTGCAGCTCGACGCGCTGATGCTCGTGCGCGACATCACGCATGTGACGGTGTGGGCGCGCGATGCCGAGCGTGCCACGCGATTCGCGGCCGACGTGCGCGCCGCATACGGGATCGACGCGATCGTCGCGCGCTCGGTGCACGCGGCGCTCGCCGACGCCGACATCGCGGTGACGACCACGCCGAGCCGCGCGCCGCTCGTGCACGCGGAGGATCTGCATCCCGGGCTGCACGTGACGGCGATGGGTTCGGACGCCGACTACAAGACCGAACTCGCGCCGTCGGTGTTCGGCGCCGCGCACTACTTCTGCGACCGGTTGCAGCAGACCCGCGTGGCCGGCGAACTCGCGCATGCGATCGCGGCCGGCGTGGTGCCGGCCGATGCCATGTTCCCCGAACTCGGCGAAGTGATCGCCGGCCGCCGCGACGGCCGCACGCATCGCGACGACATCACGATCTGCGATCTGACCGGCACCGGCGCGCAGGACACCGCCATTGCCGTGCTTGCGCTGCAACGCGCCCGCGCGGCGGAAGTCGGCACGATTTTCCACAACGACCTCACGACCTGAGAGGAGACAGATGGCCGCAGTCATCGAAACCTACGAAGCCGCGCCGCGTCTCGCGTTCGATCGCAGCGAATACGCTGCGCGGATCGCGAAGACGCGCGCGGCGATGGAGCGGGCCGGCATCGACCTGCTGATCGTCACCGACCCGACCAACATGGGCTGGCTCACCGGCTATGACGGCTGGTCGTTCTACGTGCACCAATGCGTGCTCCTGGCGCTGGACGGCGAACCCGTGTGGTTCGGCCGCGGCCAGGACGCGAACGGCGCGAAGCGCACCGCGTTCATGGCGCACGAAAACATCGTCGGGTATCCCGATCATTACGTGCAGTCGACGGCCCGTCATCCGATGGACTACCTGTCCGCCGAAGTGATCGCTGCGCGCGGCTGGAGCACGCTGCGCATCGGCGTCGAGCTCGACAACTACTACTTCAGCGCGGCGGCGTACGCGTCGCTGCAGCGGCATCTGCCGGCCGCGCGCTGGGTCGATGCGACCGCGCTCGTGAACTGGCAGCGCGCGGTGAAGTCGCCGCGCGAGATCGAGTACATGCGCGTGGCCGCGCGCATCGTCGAGCGGATGCACGCGCACATCGTCGAGACGATCGAGCCCGGCATGAAGAAAAGCGACCTGGTCGCGCAGATCTATGCGACCGGCATCGGCGGCGCGGAGGGCTTCGGCGGCGACTATCCGGCGATCGTGCCGCTGCTGCCGACCGGCGCGGATGCCGCCGCGCCGCACCTGACGTGGGACGATTCGACGTTCGCGCGCGGTGCCGGCACGTTCTTCGAGATCGCCGGTTGCTACCGCCGCTATCACTGCCCGCTGTCGCGCACGGTCTACCTCGGCAAGCCGCCCGCGCACTTCATCGAAGGCGAGCGCGCGGTGGTCGAAGGGATCGAGGCCGGGCTCGCGGCCGCGAAGCCGGGCAACGTGTGCGAGGACGTCGCGAATGCGTTCTTCGCGGTGCTGCGCCGTGCGGGCATCGAGAAGGACAGCCGCTGCGGCTATCCGATCGGCGCGAGCTATCCGCCCGACTGGGGCGAGCGCACGATGAGCCTGCGTCCGGGCGACCGGACGGTGCTCGAACCCGGCATGACGTTCCATTTCATGCCGGGGCTGTGGCTCGACGACTGGGGGCTGGAGATCACGGAAAGCATCTTGATCACCGAGACCGGCGTCGAGACGTTCTGCAACGTGCCGCGCAAGCTGTTCGTGAAGGAGTAGGGCGATGCGTGCTTCCCCGATTACGCCGACCGTCGATTTCGACGCGGACGGCGAACAGCACGGCTTCCTGAAGCTGCCTTACTCGCGCGACGATTCCGCGTGGGGCGCGATCATGATTCCGGTGACCGTCGTGAAGCGCGGCGACGGGCCGACGGTGTTGCTGACCGGCGGCAATCACGGCGACGAATACGAGGGGCCGGTCGCGCTGTCGAAGCTGGCCGGCTCGCTGAAGGCGGCCGACGTGACCGGCCGCGTGATCGTCGTGCCGTTCATGAACTACCCGGCGTTTCGCGCCGGTTGCCGCACGTCGCCGATCGATGCGGGCAACCTGAACCGCAGCTTCCCCGGCCGGCCGGACGGCACCGCGACCGAGAAGATCGCCGATTACTTTCAGCGTCACCTGCTGCCGCTCGCGACGCACGTGCTCGACATTCACGCGGGCGGCCGCACGCTCGACTTCGTGCCGTTCGCGGCGATTCACGTGCTGGCGGACCGCGATCAGGAAGCGCGGTGCGAGCGCGCGATGCGCGCGTTCGGCGCGCCGTATTCGATGCGCATGCTGGAACTCGACAGCGTCGGCCTCTACGACAGCGCGGCCGAGGAGGCCGGCAAGGTATTCGTGTCGACCGAGCTGGGCGGCGGCGGCACGTCGACGGCAGCGAGCGTCGCGATCGCCGAGCGCGGCGTGTATGGGTTCCTCGCGCATGCGGGCGTGATCGCGAAGGACGTGATCGACGGCAACGCGCCGCGTACGACGACGCTGCTCGACATGCCGGACGGTTCGTGCTTCACGACGAGCGAGCATCGCGGGCTGCTCGAGATGTGCCGCGATCTCGGCACCGAGGTCGACGCCGGCGACGTGCTCGCGCGCGTGCACGACATCGATCGCACGGGCGTCACGCCGATCGAATACGTCGCACGGCGGCGCGGGCTGCTCGCGGCCCGGCACTTCCCCGGCATCGTGCAGCCCGGCGACACGATCGCGGTGGTGGCCGACATCGTCGAGCGCAACATTCCGGTGGCCGTATGAGGACGCGCACGACGTGATCAAGCTCGACCGATACGACCTCGCGATCCTGCGCCTGCTCGAGCGCGACGGGCGCATCACGAAGTCGAAACTCGCGGAAGCCGTGAACCTGTCGATTTCGCCGGCATGGGAGCGCGTGCGCAAGCTCGAGGAAAGCGGCGTGATCCGCGGCTATCGCGCGGACGTCGACTGGATCGGCGCGTGCTCCGGCAGCCGCATCGTCGTCGAGGTCACGCTGTCGCGGCATACCGCGCCCGACATGCGACGCTTCGAGGATCGCGTGGCCGCGGCGCCCGAGGTCGCGCAGTGCTACGCGACCGGCGGCGGCGTGGACTACGTGCTGCACGTGGTCGCGCGCGACATCGACCATTACCAGCGCTTCATCGATGCGTTGCTGATGGAAGATCTTGGCATCGAGCGCTACTTCACGTACATCGTGACGAAGGTCGTGAAGTGCACCTCCGGCGGCGTGCCGGACTGGTTGTGAAAGTTCGCGCCGGCGCGCGGCAATACGGAAAAAACCGGCATTTCCAGTCGTGCAAACCGAAATTTCCGCATGCGCCGGCGCGACACAATGAAGTCCGTGCCCACCAACGAGGAGACGCAGCATGCTGCCCGGACACCCCGTTCTGTTCAAGTCGACCTGCTACGTCGACGGTCGCTGGATCCACAGCGACAGTGCCGCGACGGTCGCCGTCGTGAATCCGGCCGATCAGGCCGTGATCGGTCACGTGCCGATGCTCGAACGCGCGCAGATCGTCGCGGCCGTCGATGCCGCGCAGCGCGCGTACGGCACCTGGCGCTGGACATCGCAAGCGGCGCGCAGCGCGACATTGCTGCGCTGGCATGCGCTGATCCTGCGTCACGTCGACGATCTGGCCGCGCTGCTGTCGCTGGAACAGGGCAAGCCGCTGGCCGAAGCGCGCGGCGAGATCCGCTATGCGGCGAGCTTCGTCGAATGGTTCGCGAACGAGGCCAAACGCGTCGCGGGCCGCACGATTCCGACGCATATCGACGGTGCGCATCTCGGCACCGTGATGGAGCCGGTCGGCGTCGCGGCGCTGATCACGCCGTGGAATTTCCCGGCCGCGATGATCACGCGCAAGGCGGCGGCCGCGATCGCGGTCGGTTGCACCGTGGTCGTGAAGCCCGCGCACGAAACGCCGTTCTCGGCGCTCGCGCTCGCGCAGCTCGCCGACGAGGCCGGCTTCCCGGCCGGCGTGTTCAACGTCGTGCTAGGCGAGCCGCAGATGGCGATGGAAACGCTGGTCGGCGACGCGCGCGTGCGTGCGGTGAGCTTCACCGGCTCGACGCGCGTCGGGCGGCTCGTGACCGAAGCCGCCGCGAAGGCCGGCATTCGCAAGATCGCGCTCGAACTGGGCGGCAACGCGCCGTTCATCGTGACCGAGGACGCGGATCTCGACCAGGCGGTGCCGATCGCCGTCGGCGCGAAGTTCCAGACCTCCGGCCAGGACTGCTGCGCGGCGAACCGGATTCTCGTCGCGCGCCCGCTGTACGACGCGTTCGTCGAACGGTATGCGAACGCGGTGCGCGCGCTGAAGACGGGGCCCGCGTTCGAGCAGGGCGTCGACGTCGGCCCGCTGATGCATCAGGCCGCGTTCGACGCGACCGTGGCGCGCGTCGAGGATGCGCGGGCGCGCGGTGCGCGCATCGTCGCGGGCGGCCGGCCGCATGCGCTCGGCGGCTGGTTCTACGAGCCGACCGTGATCGCGGATGCCGCACCCGGCATGCGCGTGGTCGACGAGGAAAACTTCGCGCCGATCTCGGCCGTCGGCGCGTTCGACACGCTCGACGAGGCAATCGAAACGGCCAACGACACCGAATACGGCCTCGCTGCCTACGTATGCGCGACGCGCGTCGACACGATCTTCCAGCTCGTGCGGCGGCTCGATTTCGCGATGGTGTCAGTCAACGGCGTGAAATTCACCGGCGCGCCGATCCCGTTCGGCGGGATGAAGGCGTCGGGCCTCGGGCGCGAAGGCGGCGCCGAAGGCTTCGAACCGTTCACTGAAACCAAGTACTTCTGCCTCGGCAATCTCGGCCTGCCCGTTACGGCGACGGCCTGACCCATTCAAAGGAACCCATCATGAAACAATCGATCGACGCACTGCTGCGCGAGGACCGCGCCCACTTCATGCACCCGTCGACGCACGCGTACGACCACGAGACCGGCGCGCTGCCGGGCAAGATCGTGCGCGGCGGCGAAGGCATCCGCATCGAGGATCACCAGGGCAAGCGCTATATCGACGCGTTCGCCGGCCTCTACTGCGTGAACATCGGCTACGGCCGCACCGAAGTGGCCGACGCGATGCACGAACAGGCGAAGCAGCTCGCCTATTACCACACGTACGTCGGCCACGCGTCGGACGCGATCATCGAGCTGTCGTCGCGCATCATCGACTGGTCGCCGGCGGGGATGAAGAAGGTCTACTACGGGATGTCGGGTTCCGACGCGAACGAGACGCAGGTCAAGATCGTCTGGTATTACAACAACGTGCTCGGCCGCCCGAACAAGAAGAAGATCATCTCGCGCGAGCGCGGCTATCACGGCTCGGGCATCGTGACGGGCAGCCTCACGGGCCTGCCGAGCTTCCACCAGCATTTCGACCTGCCGATCGACCGCGTGAAGCATACGGTGTGTCCGCACTGGTACCGCAAGGCGCCGGCCGGCATGAACGAAGCGCAGTTCGTCGCGTACTGCGTCGACGAACTCGAGAAGCTGATCGCGCGCGAGGGCGCCGACACGGTCGCCGCGTTCATCGCGGAGCCGGTGATGGGCACGGGCGGCATCATCGAACCGCCGGCCGGCTACTGGCCCGCGATCCAGGCCGTGCTGCGCAAGCACGACATCCTGCTGATTTCCGATGAAGTCGTGTGCGGGTTCGGGCGTCTCGGCTCGAAGATGGGCGCGCAGCACTTCGGGATCGAGCCCGACCTGATTACCGTCGCGAAGGGGCTGACGAGCGCGTATGCGCCGTTGTCGGGCGTGATCGTCGGCGAGAAGGTGTGGGACGTGATCGCGCGCGGCTCGCAGGAACACGGGCCGATGGGGCACGGCTGGACGTATTCGGGCCATCCGGTATGCGCGGCCGCGGCGCTTGCGAATCTCGCGATTCTGGAGCGTGAGAACCTGGTCGGCAACGCGGCCGAGGTCGGCGCGTATTTCGGCGCGAAGCTGCGCGATGCATTCGGCGCGCATGCGCTCGTCGGCGAAGTGCGCAGCGTCGGGATGCTGGCCGCGCTCGAGTTCATGGCCGACAAGGACGCACGTACGCCGTTCGATCCCGCGCTGAAGATCGGCGCGCAGGTGTCGGCTGCGGCGTTGCAGCGCGGCGTGATCGCGCGGGCGATGCCGCACGGCGACATTCTCGGCTTTGCGCCGCCGCTCGTGATGACGCGTGCGGAAGCCGACGAGATCGTCGCGATCGTGAAGGATGCGGTGGACGAGGTAGCGGAGCGGAATATTTCGGCCGTCGCGTGAGTTGTCAGCGATCCTGATGCGCGTTCCGGCGCGCGAGGCGACGCCGCCGCATGCAAGTGCGGCGGCGTGTTTTTGGGGGCTGTTCGCGAGTTTGGCTAGCCGCCTGGCTATCAGCGTGCAAAGGAAGCAAGTCGGCGGATGTTTTCTTCACTATTGATCCCCGCCGGTCATCCAGCTCCTATCTGCATCACTATCCATGAATGCCAGTGCGGGCATTTTTTCTTGTGCGAACGCTTCGATGTTCCTTAGCGCTGAAGCGAGTCGAACAACTTGTTGAACGGATCAACCTGTGCCATCAGACCTTCGTTGAGGCCGTCGATTGCATGTTGAAGATCGCTTTCCAGCGATTCGATCGACGGATAGCTATATGGGTCGTTGGACTGCTTCCAACTGACATGTTGTCGGAGAATGGCATCGTATGTGTCGCTCTTGAACATGACAATGTCGCCGATCACTCTGCGCGTGTACGCGTGACGAGCGCCGGGCGTTACATAGCCTGTTCCGACACGAATGTACAGAACGGCATCGCTTCCTTGATAGGGCGAGCCGCTTGCCTGCCAGAGGCGGTGCTCGTCCGGTTTGACCGTGGGGAGGCCCGGCGATGACGCATCAACCTCCTTTACGGTGAAGCCATGGTTTCGCAGAACCGTTTCGATACTGTCGGTGAAGCGCCGGTTCAACCCAGTGTCGCCCAATTTGGCCGTCACGAGGTCGTTGAGTGACGTCGGCGAGTCGTTTTCGCTCTTGTTGAGCCCGGCGTTGACAGCGCCCGCGATGGCTCCCGTTGCGAGCGCTCCGACTACGCCGGCACCTGGAATTGGAATCGGGATGTGAATGGGACCAGACGGCCCGAATGCGATGTACACCGCTTTACCGGGATAGACGACCGTCACGGTCTTGACCGCACCCAGTTTTTCACTATCGATCTCGGGCGTCGCATCGCTAGCATGGCCTGAGATGGAAATCAGGAGCGCTAGGGCGGCGAAGCTTTTTTTGTTCAGTAACATGTGCGTCCGATCTCCATGGCTGTTCGTTGGCAAAATATTTGCTGGACGCACGGGTTATCGGATCTTTGGGGAAAAGCTTGAGCGTGGGCGAGCGGACCAAGCATGAGCCGGAAGACGGGCGCGCAGCACGTCGGGGATCAAGCCCGATCTGATTACCGTCGCGAAGGGGCTGACGAGTGCGTATGCGCCGCCGTGGGGCGTGATCGTAGGCGAGAAGGTGTGGGATGTGATCGCGCGGGCGATGCCGCACGGCGACATTCTCGGCTTTGCGCCGCCGCTCGTGATGACGCGTGCGGAAGCCGACGAGATCGTCGCGATCGTGAAGGATGCGGTGGACGAGGTAGCGGAGCGGAATATTTCGGCCGTCGCGTGAGTTGTCAGCGATCCTGATGCGCGTTCCGGCGCGCGAGGCGACGCCGCCGCATGCAAGTGCGGCGGCGTGTTTTCTTGCCGGTCCGGGTGCAGGTCCGGTTCAGCAAAACCGTCGTCGCATCGCCTACGGCGCGCGTCGGCTATCGCCCGTCACTCAGTAATCCCACACGACCGGGACGAACCGGAAACCGTCGCCGTCCCGGGCAACATGGCCGATGGACGGGAACGCGACGTGCGCGGCAGCCAGCATCGAGCCGGTGTCCGCGGCTTCGTTGAACAGCGCGAGACGCACGTCGACCGCCGCTTCGGGATCGTGTTCGAAGCCGTTTTGCCAGTCGGGATTGTCGAAGTTGACTTCGAAAATCGCATCGCCCGCGAACGTCAGCTTTTCTCCGTTCGATGCGATGTCGACCACGCAGTGCCCCGGCGTATGCCCGCCCGTCACCCGCGCCGACACGCCCGCGGCGACTTCCACGGTGCGATCGAACTGCACGACGTGTTCGCCGTAGAGCTCCATGAACCTCGCTGCCGCCTTGCGCAGCGCGGGCGGAACGGTTTCCGGCATCACCGTCTTGCTGAAGTCCGGATGCTTCCAGAACGCCACTTCCGCGGCCGACACGTGAATGCGTACGTCGGGGCGCAGCTTCGCCTTGACGCCGTCGACGTTCAGCCCGCCGACGTGATCCATGTGCATGTGCGTGATCACGATATCGGTGATCGCGGCCAGATCGATGCCGGCCGATTCCAGACGCATCACCGAGCGCCCGGCGCGCGTGAAGTATTCGAAACCGTCGCCCACGCCCGAATCGATCAGGATCAGGCGATCGCCGCTGCGCACGAGCGCGATGTTGAGCGCCCAGTCGAACATGTCGCGTTGCAGGAAACGGCCGTCGAACCACGCGTTGCGGTCCGCTTCGCTCACGTTGGTGGACATGGTGGAAGTCGGCAGCGGCAGCACGCCGTCGCTGATCAGCACGACATCGACGTCGCCGATGCGCACCGCGTAGCGGGACGAAACGAGCTCGCCCGAAGATTCGTTGCCCAGGCGGGCGGTAACCGGCCGGACGTTGCGGATGGGTGCGTTCATGTTCAGTAGTCCTGTTCGTCGAGAGAGGTAAGCCGCGCGGCACGGCGCGGCTCGCTGGCGCGATCGTGAAGGCCGCGCTTCGGTTCGCCCGGATTCCGGTCGAGCGTGTCAACGATTGTAGTGACGGCCGACACACGCCGACAGCGCCGCGCGGGGGCACATCGTGTTGTCCGGACGACAACAATCGGGCCGCGGCTTCGGTGGCCCGAAATGCACGTCGCCCGCCGTCCGTTGCCGGACGGCGGGCGATGCAATGGTTGCCGTTTATGGGAAGCCGGGCGCGGCCGGCGCGCGGGTCAGCCCGGCTGGCCGGGGAGCGTGTCGCCGCGCAGCGAACATCCGCGCGTCTCGATCACCGCCAGCAGCGCTATCAGCCCGACCGCGCAGGCGGCCATCATGTAGTACGCGGGAATCAGTGCGTTGCCGGTCTTGCCGATCAGCCAGTCGTTGACGATCGGCGCGGTGCCGCCGAACAGCGACGTCGACACGTTGTAGGCGATCGCCATGCCCGCATACCGGACGTGGGTCGGGAACATCGCCGGGAACATCGCGGAAATGGTGGCGAGCTGCGGCACGTAGAGCACGCCGAGCACCGCGAAGCCGACGAACGCGCCGAGCGGGCCGTGCGTCATCAGCGTGAACATCGGCACGGCCGCGACGAACAGCCCGACGAGCGAGATCCACCACATCGTCTTGCGGCCGACGCGATCCGACAGCCAGCCGGCGAACGGCAGCAGCACCATCATCGCGAGCATGCCGATCAGCGGAATCAGCAGCGACATGTTTTCGCTGACGCCGAGCTCCTTGTGCATGTAGGTCGGCATGTACGCGAGCAGCACGTAGTTGACGACATTCAATGCGACGACGAGCCCGCCAAGCAGCAGCAGCGGCTTCGCATAGCGCACCAGCAGCAGCCGGATCGGCAGCGCGGCGGCGACGCTTTTCTCGCGGCGGTGCGCCTGCTCCTCGAGTTCGCGGAACACCGGCGTTTCCTCGAGGCGCGAGCGCAGGTAGAAGCCGATCAGGCCGAGCGGCGCCGCGACGAGGAACGGCAGGCGCCAACCCCACGCATGCATCGCCGAATCGCCGAGCAGCAGCGCGAAGCCGAGCATCAGGAACGCGCCGAGCGAGAAGCCGGCGAGCGTCGCGAATTCGAGGAAGCTGCCGCACAGGCCGCGCCGCGAATCGGGCGCGTATTCGGCGATGAAGGTCGCCGCACCGCCGTATTCGCCGCCGGTCGAGAAGCCCTGCACCATGCGCAGCACGATCAGCGCGGCCGGCGCCAGCCAGCCGGCCGTCGCGTAGCTCGGCAGCAAGCCGACGAGCAGGGTTGCGCCCGACATCGTCAGGACCGTCAGCGCGAGCACGCGCTTGCGGCCGAGCCGGTCGCCGAGCGGCCCCCAGAACAGGCCGCCGAGCGGGCGGATCAGGAACGAGATCGCGAACGTGCCGAGCGCGAACAGCGTCGCGCTGGCCGTGTTGCCGGGAAACAGCGCGGCGGAAATGTACGCGAGGCCGTACGCGTAAATACCGTAATCGAACCATTCGGTCGCGTTGCCGAGGGCGGCGGCCGTGATCGCGACCCGCGGCAGGCTGTGCGGCTCGTCGCCGCGCTGGGTGGTTGTATCGTCGGGAATCGACGACGCGGCGGAAACGGAAGTCCACGATGGCACGTATCGCATGAGGGTCCTCGCTATCAGCATGCGCCCGGGCGGGCGCCGACGAGGATCAAAGTAATCCCGCCAATTAGCGATGCCCGATGTCATAGGACGATGTGGAGATCGGGGTTTTCCCGCGCCGTGGCGGGGGGCCGGCGGAGGCCGGGGCCGGCTCGCCGCGGCGCCGGCCGGCGAATGGCGGTAAGCTGCGCGCAGCCATGCGGGATTCGTCGGAGTGTGCGGCGCGTGGCGTCCCTTTTTTCACCCTTCATCAGGAGCGCATATCGTGGCGACCTACATCGTCTTTACACGGGAAAGCACGCAGGACCAGCATGAGCTCGACCTCTACTCGAGCCAGGTCGGTGCGACCCTCGCCGGCCATCCGGTGAAGGTGCTCGCCGCTTATGGGCCGCAGGAAACCCTCGAGGGTGAAGGCCCGGAAGGCGTCGTGATCGTCGAGTTCCCGTCGAAGGAGGCCGCGCACGCGTGGTATCACGGCCCCGAATACCAGAAGGTCGTCCAGCACCGGTTCAAGGGCGCGCGCTATCGCGCGGTGCTGGTCGAGGGCGTCTGAGCGCGGCCGCGCGCGCCCGTTACCGCACGTGCGGCAGCAGCGCGCGCAGCCAGTACGCGACGGCCACCGCGCCGCCATCCGGCGTACCGATCGCGCGTTCGCCGAGATAGCTGGCCCGTCCCGCGCGCGGCGTCATGCGTGCCGTTTCCCGCGCGCCTCGCTCGGCCGCGTCGACGGCCGCCGCCCATGCGCTCGCGGGATCGCGATCGCCGTCGAGCGCGCGGCCGAATGCGTCGACGGCCGGCACCAGCGCATCGAGCATCGTCCGGTCGCCGGCCTGCGCGCCGCCGAGTTCACTGATCGAATCCACCGCCGCGCGCAATGCCGCGGCCCAGTCGCGCGGCGACGGCTCGGCGATATCGGCCAGCCGGCGCGACGCGCGCAGCAGCGCGGTCGCATAGAACGGGCCGGAGCTGCCGGCGATCGCGCGACGCAACGCGGCGCCGAGCGCCGCGAGCGCACCGGACGGCGTGCCGTACGCGGTGTCGGGTAGTTCGAGGATCGCCTGCGCGGCGCGCCGCATGCTCGCGCCGAGATCGCCGTCGCCGGCTGCCGCATCGAGATCCGTCAACGTCTGCTCGTGGTCGATCAATGTTTGCGCCACCGCGTGCAGCGCCGGTTGCAGGCGCGCGGCCCACGCGCGGCCGGCTGCGTCGAGCGGCGGCAGCGGCGCGTCCTGCGACGCGTCCGCGGCCACGCGAATCCGCGTGTTCGCGATGCCGCCGCCCGGCCATGCGCGCGCCTGCGTCGGCGCATCGAGCAGCGCCGCGCGCTCGTCGTTCAGCCGCAGCACCGAGATCGAGCAGCCCGGCATGTTCAGCGCGGACAGGAACGTGCCGGCCCATGCGCGCGCGACGACGATGCCGCGCCGGCTCAGGTTGTCGAACGCGGCGCGCAGCACGATCGCGAGTTCCATGTCCGGCGTCGCGCCGAGGCCGTTGACGAACAGCGCGACGCGCTCGCCGCGCTCGAGCACGAGATCGGCGACGATGCTCGACAGCAGCGTGTCGGCCAGCGCGTCGGCCGGCAGCGGCGCGCGGCGCTCGACGCCTTTCTCGCCGTGGATGCCGAGGCCCAGCTCGATCTCGTGATCGGCGAGGCTGAAGCCCGATTTGTCGGCGCCCGGGATCGTGCAGCCGTCGAGCGCGACGCCCATCGTGCCGAGCTCGGCTGCCGCGTCGCGCGCGATGCTCGCGACGCGGGCAAGCGGCAGCCCGCGCGCGGCGGCGGCGCCCGCGAGCTTGTGGATCAGCACGGTGCCCGCGATCCCGCGCCGCTGGCCGCGCTCGACGCGGCCGCGCAGCGCGACGTCGTCGGCGACGATCACGGTTTCGACCGGAATGCCTTCCGCGCGTGCGAGCTCGGCGGCGAGCCCGAAATTGAGGCGGTCGCCGGTGTAGTTCTTCACGATCAGCAGCGCGCCGTTCGGGCCGGCGCTCGCGCGGATCGCGGCAAGCACGGCGTCGGTCGACGGCGACGTGAACACTTCGCCGCACACGGCCGCGCTCAGCATCCCTTCGCCGACGTAGCCGCCGTGCGCGGGCTCGTGGCCGCTGCCGCCGCCGGACAGGATCGCGACCGGCCGCTGCGACGGCTCGGGCAGCGGCTGGCGGACGAGCACGTGCTCGTCGCCGAGGAGCGCGAGATGCGGCGATTGCCGCGCGATGCCTTCCAGCATCTCTCGCACGACGTCGGACGGGCGGTTTACTAGCTTTTTCATGGCGACGGGTTCCGGACGGGTGAACGGGGCTCGGCCGGACGCGCACGGGCGCCGGACGGCTTTCGTGTTGCGGAGGATCGTGCGTGAGCGGTTGCCGGTCGCGGACGGTCGCACAACCGACGACCGAATGCGGGGCGGGCAACGAAGCGTACGCCTGGCGCCACGATACATCAGGTTCGGACGTCGCGACACGGATCGCGACGTGATCGCGCCGGAGCGGAACGGCGGCGCGCGCCGGATGCCGCTACTTGAGCGCGGCGATCGCCTTCGCGCGAATCAGCCGCGCACGCAGCACGTTGCGGCTGATGCCGAGCAACTGCGCGGCGCGGATCTGGTTGCGATGGCTGAATTCGAACGCGACACGCATGACCGTGTCCTCGATGTGTTCGAAGAGATTGCCGGGCCCGTCGTCGAACAGGTCGCGCAGCGCGTGTTCGAGCGCCGCCTGTGCGTCGGCGGGCGAATCGGCTGCTGGCGCGGCAACGGTCGGGCGGCATGGCGGCGCGATGTGCAGGTCGGTGTCCTGCAGCGCGTCGTGGCGGCTCACGAGCAGCGCGTGATGGATCACGTTCTCCAGTTCGCGGATATTGCCCGGCCAGCCGTGCGCCTCGAGCCGACGCTCGGCGCGCGGATCGATGCGGCGCGGGCCGCTGCCGAGCCGGTCGCGGTACATGTCGAAGAAGTGCCGCGCGAGCGGCAGGATGTCGCCCGGGCGCTCGCGCAGCGGCGGGACCGCGAGCTGCACGACGTTGAGGCGGTAGAACAGGTCGCCGCGAAAATGTCCGGCCGCGACCGCCTGCTGCAAGTCGACGTTGGTCGCCGCGACCACGCGCACGTCGACCGGAATCCCCGTGCGCGAACCGAGCCGCACGACCTCGCGTTCCTGCAGCACGCGCAGCAGCTTGACCTGCATCGCGAGCGGCAGGTCGCCGATTTCGTCGAGAAACAGCGTGCCGCCGTGCGCGGCTTCGAACCAGCCGGGCTTCGCGTTGATCGCACCCGTAAACGCGCCTTTCTCGTGGCCGAACAGTTCGCTGTCGACGAGCGTTTCGGAGAATGCGCCGCAGTTCACGGCGACGAACGGTCCGTCGCGACGGGCGCCGAGATCGTGCACGCGGCGCGCGATCAGTTCCTTGCCGGTGCCCGTCTCGCCGACGATCAGCACGTTCGCGTCGCTCGGCGCGACGCGGCGAACCTGTTCGAGTAGCGCGAGCGAACGCGGATCGGCGAACACCTGCGCTTGCGCACAGGGCTGCGCGTGACGTTCGGTCCGCGTGAGCACGGGCGCCTCGGCCTGAAGCTCGGCGAGGTCGCGGGGCGCGGTGACGACACGAAGATTGAGCGGGCGCGGCGATGGGGAAATGGAAGTCATGGCGATGAACCGTTGGATGGCCAGGCGATGCGGGGCGGCTGCTGCGTGATCAGCAGAGTGTTGAACGTTTCGCCGCGCGCGAAAAGCATCGATTTCTGATAACCAAAGCGCGATTGCTGCGGAACCCGCAACGGCGCGGAAACGTGGCGGCGCCGTGACGCTCGAACGTCGAATCGGGTGCTATCGCGCGTGATGCGCTGCTGCCTGATCAGCAGCGCATCAGCAGGCCCGCTGCACCGGATTCATCTCGTTGCGGAATATCGATGTGACGCACGAACCGAAACGCTTGCCACTGTCGCGCATTTGGTCGAGCGCCAATGCTGACGGGCGATGGCGCAAAGTTTCGGGATGCAGACGACCTTGCAGCCGCGCACCCGAACCGATGGCACGCTCCTTGCTGACCCGAACCGGTATCGCCGCACTGCACGCGGCTCCACCACGGGAACGCATGGCATGAGCCACACCCTCAACGTCGTCGCAATATCGGGCAGCCTGCAGCGGCCGTCGCGCACGCTGACGCTGACCGACGCGATCGTCACGGCGCTCGGCGCCGCGCTGCCGATCGATACGCGGCTGATCGAACTCGGCGAGATCGGCAGCCGGCTGGCCGGCGCGCTGACGCGTGCGCAGGTGCCGGCCGATCTCGATGCGCTGATCCGCGCGATCGAGACGGCAGACGCGCTCGTCGTCGCGAGCCCGGTGTACCGCGCGTCGTACACGGGCCTTTTCAAGCACCTGTTCGACCTCGTGCGCCACGACGCGCTCGTCGACGTGCCCGTGCTGCTCGCGGCCACCGGCGGCAGCGAGCGGCATGCGCTCGTGATCGACCATCAGCTGCGCCCGTTGTTCAGCTTCTTCCAGGCACGCACGCTGCCGATCGGCGTGTATGCGTCCGAAAGCGATTTCAACGCGTACCAGATCGCCAGCCCGGCGTTGCGCGAGCGCATCGCGCTCGCGGTGAATCGCGCGGTGCCGCAACTGCGCGCGCATGTGCTTTCCGCCGCGGCCGCGTAAGCCGCTTTTTCGTTTCCCCTTCGACCAGGACACCTTCATGAGCCTTCCCGACCCTTCCGCCGACGGCGTCAAATTCGCGTACTGGGTGCCGAACGTCAGCGGCGGCCTCGTCGTGAGCACGATCGAGCAGCGCACCGACTGGAGCCTCGAATACAACCAGAAGCTCGCGCGCACGGCCGAGGCAGCCGGCTTCGACTACGCGCTGAGCCAGATCCGCTTCACGGCCGGCTACGGCGCCGAATATCAGCACGAGTCGGTGTCGTTCAGCCAGGCGCTGCTGCATGCGACGACGAAGCTCAAGGTGCTCGCCGCGATCCTGCCGGGGCCGTGGCATCCGGCCGTGGTCGCGAAGCAGCTCGCGACGATCGACCACATCTCGAACGGGCGCATCGCGATCAACGTCGTGAGCGGCTGGTTCAAGGGCGAATTCACCGCGATCGGCGAGCCGTGGCTCGAGCACGACGAACGCTATCGGCGCTCGAAGGAATTCATCCAGGCGCTCAAGGGCATCTGGACGCAGGACAATTTCACGTTCAAGGGCGACTTCTACCGCTTCAACGACTACACGCTGAGCCCGAAGCCGGTGCAGAAGCCGCATCCGGAAATCTTCCAGGGCGGCAGCTCGCGCGCGGCGCGCGACAACGCGGCGAGCGTGTCGGACTGGTATTTCACGAACGGCAATACGCCGGAGAACCTGAAGGCGCAGATCGACGACATCCGCGCGAAGGCGGCCGCGAACAACCATCGCGTGCGGATCGGCGTCAATGCGTTCGTGATCGCGCGCGACACCGAGGAAGAAGCGAAGGCCGTGCTCGACGACATCATCCGGCATGCGCACGTCGAGGCCGTGCACGCGTTCGGCGATGCGGTGAAGCAGGCCGGCAAGGCGTCGCCCGAGGGCGAGGGCAACTGGGCGAAATCGACGTTCGAGGATCTCGTGCAGTACAACGACGGCTTTCGCACGAACCTGATCGGCACGCCGCGGCAGATCGCCGAGCGGATCGTCGCGCTGAAGGCGATCGGCGTCGATCTCGTGCTGGCCGGGTTCCTGCATTTCATCGAGGAAGTCGAGTACTTCGGCAAGCGCGTGCTGCCGCTCGTGCGCGAGCTGGAGGCGCAGCGGCAGGCCGTGGCCGCGTGACGCCGACCGGCCGCCTGCGCGCGGCCCGCGATCGTGCGGGCCCGCGCGGCGGCACGACGCTTACGTGATGCCCGCCATCTTCGATGCCTCGATCACCATCTCCACGCCGAGGCCGCCGAGCACCGCGCCCATCGCCCAGCGCTGCGCGAGCAGCAGCGCGGGACGGCCGTGCAGAAACCTCGCGAGGCTGCTCGAGCAGATCGCCACCAGCCCGTTGGCCGACGCGAACGCGGCAATCAGCAGCGAGCCGAGAAACAGCGACTGGCCGAACACGCTGCCTCGCCCGTAGTCGATGAACTGCGGCAGCAGCGACACGAACAGCATCGCGAGCTTCGGGTTCAGCACGCTGGTCGTCGCGCCCATCGCGAGCAGCCGCAACGGCTGCTCGTTCGGCAGCGTCTTCACCTCGAACGGCGAGCGGCCGCCCGGCCGCACCGCCTGCCATGCGAGATACAGCAGATAGGCCGCCCCGACCGCGCCCAGCACGCTGCCCGCATAGGGCACGCTCATGAACAGCGTCGTGATGCCGAACGCCGCGGCGAACATGTAGAACAGGTAGCCGATCATCACGCCGGCGAGCGAAACGAGGCCGGCCGCGCGCCCTTGCGCGATCGAGCGCGACATCACGTAGACCATGTTCGGCCCCGGCGTGACCGCGAGCATGCCGCCGATGACGAGAAACGCGTAGAGCGATCCGGACGTATGCATGTTTTCCGCTTCCTGCATCGAGTGAGTGTTGACGGAATTCATTGTCCGGCGCTGGGGGCGAACAGTAAAACGGGATAAACTGAATCAATTGATCAGTTTTTCTGAATCGACATGAAAAAGCTCGACCTCGATGTGCTCGCGATGGTGGTGGCCGTCGCGGAGTCCGGATCGTTCGCGCAGGGCGCGCAAGTCGTGCATCGCTCGCCGTCGGCGGTGAGCATGCAGATCAGGACGCTGGAAGACGCGCTCGGCAAGCCGCTGTTCATCCGCGACACGCGCAACGTCACGGCGACCGACGATGGCAGGATGCTGGCCGACTACGGCCGCCGGATGCTCGCGATGCGCGACGAGGCGTGGGCGTCGGTCGTGCGTCCGGAGATTCGCGGCCGCGTGACGATCGGCGTGCCCGACGATTACATCTCGTCGCTGCTGCCGCAGGTGCTCGGCAAGTTCGCCGCGATGCATCCGCGCGTGGAAGTGCGCGTGATCGGCCAGCCGAGCAGCGCGCTCGTGCCGATGCTGAAGGACAACACGGTCGACCTCGCATGCCTCACGCGGATCAAGGGCGTGACGGGCGAGCTGATCCGGATGGAGCCGCTCGTCTGGGTCGGTTCGCCAAAGCGCAACGTGTGGGAAGAGCGGCCGCTGCCGGTGGCGTTTTTCCCGCACGGCGGTAGCATGGCGCGGGATCACGCGGTGAGGGCGCTGAATCGGCGGAAGATCCCGTACCGGATGTCGTACGAAAGCCCGAGCCACCTCGGGCTGCTGAGCATGGTGGAGGCCGGGCTCGCGGTCGCGCCGCTCGCGCGCTGCTGTATTCCCGATCATCTCGTGCAGCTGTCGGAAAGCCACGGGTTGCCGCCGCTCGGCGAAATGGAAGTCGTGCTCGCGCGCAGCGCGCAGTCCGCGCGCCCCCCGTGCGACTACCTCGCCGAGCAGATTCTCGGCGAATGGCGTGTCTGAGGGCCGCTACGCGCCGTGTGTCAGCACGACGCCAGCAACCATTCGCGGAAGGCGACGAGCGACGGCAGCGTTTCGTTGCCCGGCGGGTAGACGAGGTAATAGCTGCGCTGGCTGGTAATCGCGTCGCCGATCGACACGAGTTCGCCGCGGCTCAATTCATCCTCGACGAGCACCTTCGGCACCAGCCCGATCCCCATTCCCGCGCGCACGGCCTGAATCAGGTGCGACGTCAGCTCGAAGCTCGGGCCGACGCGCATCTGGCGATGGTCGAGTCGATAGTGCGAGAACCACTCGGCCCAGGCCTGCTGATTGCTCGTCACGCCCAGCAGCGTCTGCTTCGCGGCCCAGGCCGGCGTGCGCGTGTCGGTCTTGCGGCCGCGCCCCGTATCGGGCGGCGCGATCGCGATCAGGAACTCGTTGTACAGCCGGTGCGCGTGCAGGCCCGGCCAGTCGTCCGCGCCGACGGTGATCGCCGCGTCGAGGTCGTCGTTGAGAAAATCGATCGCGCCGATTCGTGAATGAAGGTGCACGGTCACACCCGGATGCGCGGCGTAGAAGCCGTGCAGGTGCGGCAGCAGCCATTTCGAGCCGAAGGTCGGCAGGGTGGCCAGCCGCAGCGAGCCGGCGCCGGCCTGATGCGACATCGCCTGCAGCGTCGCGCCGCGAATGCGCCCGAGCGCGCCGCTCAGCTCGGCGAAATAGCGGCGGCCGACTTCGGTCAGCTTGACCGAGCGGCCCTCGCGCCGGAACAGCGGCACGCCGAGCTGATCCTCGAGCGTCTGCACCTGCCGGCTGATCGCGCTCTGGCTCAGCGACAGCTCGTCGGCCGCGCGCGTGTAGCTTTCATGCCGCGCGGCGGCCTCGAATGCGAGCAGCAGCGACATCGACGGGGTGAGGCGACGGTAATTCATGAGTTTTTTGCAAGTTTTGCCGGGTGAGAATTCGTTTGTTTTCGGCGGAAGATACGAAGATACTGGAATTCCCGGTCGCGCGGAAACTTGCCAAAAATTCATGTTTCGGCGAACGCGAACCGGCCGGCTCCACCCACATTGCGTTTTTGCCCCATGTCGATCGTCCCGTTGCCCCGTCCTGCCAATCCGTCCGCGAACGTTTACCGCGATTTTCTCGTCGCGTTGCGGGCGACCGGCTTCGCCGGGGAAATCCGCGCGGACCACGCGAACCGGACCGTGCAGGCCACCGACAACTCGATCTACCAGCGCCTGCCGCAGGCGGTGGTCTGCCCCGCGCATGCGGACGACGTCCAGTTGCTGGCCCGGCTGCTGGCCGAGCCCGCGCATCGCGACGTCGCGGTGGCCGCGCGCGGCGGCGGCACCGGCACCAACGGGCAGTCGCTGACCGACGGCATCGTCGTCGATCTGTCGCGGAACATGAACCGCATCCTCGAGATCAACGCGGAAGAACGCTGGGTGCGCGTGGAGGCGGGCGTCGTCAAGGATCAGCTCAATGCGGCGCTGGAGCCGCACGGCCTCTTCTTCGCGCCGGAACTGTCGACGTCGAACCGCGCGACCGTCGGCGGGATGATCAACACCGACGCGAGCGGCCAGGGCAGCTGCACGTACGGCAAGACGCGCGATCACGTGCTCGAACTCGATTTCGTGCTGATGGGCGGCGAGCGGCTGCACAGCGACGCGCTCGACAATGAAGAACTGGAGCGCCGCTGCGCGCGGCAGGACCGTGTCGGCAAGGTGTATCGCACCGCGCGGCGCATCCGCGACGACAAGGCCGCGCTCATCGACGCGAAATTTCCGAAACTCAACCGCTGCCTGACCGGCTACGACCTCGCGCACCTGCGCGAACCCGACGGCCGCTTCAACCTGAACAGCGTGCTGTGCGGCGCAGAAGGCTCGCTCGGCTTCGTCGTCGGGGCGAAGCTCAACGTGCTGCCGATCCCGAAGTTTTCGGTGCTGGTCAACGTGCGTTATGCGGGCTTCATGGACGCGTTACGCGACGCGCGCGCGCTGCTCGAACACCGGCCGCTGTCGATCGAGACGGTCGATTCGAAAGTGCTGATGCTCGCGATGAAGGACTTCGTGTGGAGCAGCGTGGCCGAGTATTTCCCGCAGGACGACGCGCGTCCGACGCTCGGCATCAACCTGATCGAATTCAGCGGCGACGATGAACACGACGTCGATGCGCGCGTGCGTGCGTTCGTCGAGCATCTGCGCACCGATACGAGCGTGGCGCGGCTCGGCCACACGCTGGCGGTCGGCGACGACGCGGTGAAGCGCGTGTATGCGATGCGCAAGCGCGCGGTCGGCCTGCTCGGCAACGTGCAGGGCGAGGCGCGTCCGCAGCCGTTCGTCGAGGACACCGCGGTGCCGCCCGAGAACCTCGCCGCGTACATCGCCGAATTCCGCGCGCTGCTGGACGGCCACGGGCTGCAGTACGGGATGTTCGGCCACGTCGATGCGGGCGTGCTGCACGTGCGCCCGGCGCTCGACATGAAGGACCCGAAGCAGGCGGCGCTGGTGCGGCCTGTGTCGGACGCGGTGGCCGAGCTCACGCAGCGCCATGGTGGCCTTTTATGGGGCGAGCACGGCAAGGGCGTCCGCTCCGAATATGCGCCGGCGTTTTTCGGGGAGCTGTATCCGTCGCTGCAGCAACTGAAGGCCGCGTTCGATCCGCACAACCAGTTCAACCCGGGCAAGATCGCGACGCCGCCGGACTCCGCGCTGCGGCTGCTGAAGATCGACGAGGTGCCGACGCGCGGCGACCATGACCGGCAGATCGACGAGCGCGTGTGGCAAAGCTACGGCACCGCGATGCATTGCAACGGCAATGGCGCGTGCTACAACTTCGATCCGGACGACGCGATGTGCCCGTCGTGGAAGGCGACGCGCGAACGCGTGCAGTCGCCGAAGGGGCGCGCGTCGCTGATGCGCGAATGGTTGCGCCTGCAAGGGCAGGCGGGCGTCGACGTCGTCGCGGCGGCGCGCACGCGGCAGCCGTTCCTGCGCGGTCTGGCCGCGCGCTGGCGCAACGGCCGCAACGTCCGCGATGGCGACGCGGATTTCTCGCACGAGGTGTACGACGCGATGGCCGGTTGCCTCGCGTGCAAGTCGTGCGCGGGACAGTGTCCGGTCAAGGTGAACGTGCCCGAGTTCCGCTCGCGCTTTCTCGAGCTGTATCACCAGCGGTACCTGCGGCCGCTGCGCGACTACCTGATCGGCTCGCTCGAATTCACGATGCCGTGGATGGCGCGCGTGCCGGCGCTGTACAACGGGCTGATGGGCGCCGGCTGGGTGCGGACGCTGCTCGAGCGCCACGTCGGCATGGTCGACAGCCCGCTGCTGAGCCGCTTCGATCTCGCGGCCGTGATCCGCGCATGGCGCGTGAAGCCGGCCGATCCGCATGCGCTCGCCGCGCTGAGCGATGCGCAGCGCGCGCGCAGCGTCGTCATCGTGCAGGACACGTTCACGCGCTACTTCGATACCGAGCAACTGGCGACGCTGATCGAGCTGGCGGCGCGCCTGGGCTTTCAGGTGTGGCTCGCGCCGCTCGCGCCGAACGGCAAGGCGCTGCACGTGCAGGGGTTTCTTCACGCATTCGAAAAGGCGGCGGTCCGCAACGCGACGCAACTGGCCGCGCTCGCGCGCTCGGGCGTCGCGCTGGTCGGTCTCGATCCGGCGATGACGCTGACGTATCGGCAGGAGTACCGGAAGGTGACGGGGCTCACCGACGTGCCGAAGGTCGCGCTGCCGCAGGAATGGCTGCTCGATGTGCTGCCGGAAGCCGGTGCGGGCGGGGCGACGGTTTCATATCGGCTGCTGCCGCATTGCACCGAGAAGACCAATGCGCCGGACAGCGGCAAGCAATGGGTGCAGGTGTTCGCGCGTCGCGGGCTGCGCTTGCAGGTTCAGGCGGCCGGGTGTTGCGGGATGTCGGGCACGTACGGGCACGAGGCGCGCAATCTCGCGACGTCGAAGACGATCTATGCGCAGTCTTGGGCCGCGCACGTGGACGGGCCGGAGCAGGAAGGCGAGGCGCTGGCGACCGGGTATTCGTGCCGCAGCCAGGTGAAACGCCTGTCGTCGAAGCAGGTGCGCCATCCGTTGCAGGCGCTGCTCGACCATGTGCGGGCCGTGGGGTGACAACAGGGCGGTGCGGGGCGCGCGCCGCCTAGGCGGCGTCGATCGCGCGTCGAGCGGCAACCCCGTGCCGCTGTCGACTGCCGCCGGCGCGGGTCAGGCGTCGGCTTTCGCCGCTTTACGCGCCCGCGGTTTTTCCGCCGCGGGAAGCACGCCGACGCCGCGCGGCCGTTTCGGCTCGATCCGCATTTGCCGGATCACGCGCCGGAAGTCGATCTCGTGCGCGGCCAGCGTGCCGATCAGTTTCGCGATGACCGCGAGGTGGGAAGGGACGGTGCCCTTGCTCGAATAGTTGGTGATCGAACTTTCGTTCATCCGGATCAGGCGGGCGAACTCGCGCGCCGTCAACTGCGCCTTCTTCAACTCCTGCTGGAATTCCGCATACGCCATTGCGCACATGATGCTTCGTCTCCGTGAATCGGCATTCGGCCCGCGCGGCGCCGGCGTCGACGGGTGGCGTTCCCGTCGTGCCGGCGCCGCGTGGGGTTACATCTTCACCTGGTCGAGGAAGGTCTTCTTGCCGCTCTTGTAGCCGTAGATCGAGATGATCCCGTGCGTCAGGTCGCCCTTCGCGTCGAAGGTCGTCGTGCCGATCACGCCGTCGTACTTCGTCGCCGGCATCGCCGCGAGGATCTTCGCCGGATCGGTCGAGTTCGCGCGCTTCATCGCGTCGACCGCGATGTAGACCGCGTCATACGCGAACGGTGCGTCGAACTTGATGCCCTGGTTGAAGCGTTTCTGGTACTTCGCGAGGAAGTCCGCGCCGCCCGGCATCTTCTCGAGCGCAGCGCCTGCCTGCGAGCACAGCACGTTGTCGGCCGCCGGGCCGGCCAGCTGCGCGAGCGAGTCGGTGCACACGCCGTCGCCGGACAGGATCTTCGCGCGCAGGCCGAGCTGCTTCGCCTGCTTCGCGAGCGGGCCGCCGGTGGCGTCCATACCGCCGTACATGATCGCGTCGGGGTTCTCGCCCTTGATCTTGGTCAGGATCGCGCGGAAGTCCACCGCCTTGTCGTTGGTCGCGTCGTGCGACAGCACCTTCAGGCCGAGCGCCTTCGCCTTCTTCTCGAACTCGTTCGCGAGGCCCTGGCCGTACGCGGTCGAATCGTCGATCACCGCGACGCTCTTCACGCCCTTCGACTGTGCATAGCTCGCGAGCGCCGGGCCCTGCTGCGCATCGGTCGCGACCACGCGGTAGGTGGTCTTGAAGCCTTGCTGCGTGTAGGTGGGGTTCGTGGCAGACGGCGAGATCTGCACGATGCCCGCGTCGCTGTAGATCTTCGACGCCGGGATCGACGTGCCCGAGTTCAGGTGGCCGATGACGGCGACGACCTTGTCGTCGACGAGCTTCTGCGCCACCTGCGTCGCCTGGCGCGGGTCGGCCGCGTCATCCTGCGCGTCGAGCTGCAGCGTGATCTTCTTGCCGCCGATCGTCAGGCCCTTTGCGTTGATTTCCTCAACCGCGAGGCGCGCGCCGTTCTCGTTGTCCTTGCCGAGGTGCGAGATGCCACCCGTCGTCGGTTCGACGCTGCCGATCTTCACCACTTGATCGGCCATCGCGCCCGAGGCGGCCGCGAACGCGGCGGCAGCCAATGCAACGGTGATCAGGGGTTTGCAGCGCATGCCGACAGTGCTTCGTTCCATCTGTCATCTCCGAATTGAATGTCTTTCTATTGACGTCTCGACCGGCCGGCCGCAGCCGGCGCGATCGGACGATTTTCACTACCCGTCACGGGTTCGCTTGCATGGCGTCCGGCCGGGTGACCTGCCGCCCGGGCGAGCGGGCGGACCGGCGCCTGACGCGATGCAATTCGTATGAATATATCGGAACCCGCTTCCGCGTGCCGCCGTGCCCCGTGTGGCGGGCCGTTGCGGCGCTTGCCGGCGCGCGGATGTCGAAGGTTCCGGATACCGGAAATCGTGCGCCACGGCGGCCTGCGGATTGCGATTCGCTGTCGTCGGCCTTACGGCCGTATCCATTATTCGGCCGGTCGTCGCGGCGAAGCCATGGACACTGACGTGCGGTCAATCGGGAACTGTTTGGTCGATTTGTCTGCACAGTTTGGTCAATTGCGAATCGCGTATCCGGTTGCATGGTCATGCTTCGTCGAGTGCGATCGCTGCCGTTATGCAACTAACGGTCTAGTTCGCCAGCATCGACGAATAGGTGCCGATTGCACTGACTGCGCCATTCGTCCAGTTCGGCAGAAACCGGGGCTTTTCGCGACCGGCCCGCTTCGGCTTTCGGATCGTCGCGTCGGCCACGCAATCGCCGCCATCTCGACCTACGACCGTCCGCGCCATGCGACGACGGTCACGCCGGCGATCGCCAGCAGGCCGCCGCACGCCGTCGCGATGCCGGGCCGCTCGCCCGTCAGCGCCATCGACAGCAGTGTCGCAACCGCCGGCGTCAGGTAGAGAAAGTTGGCCGCGCGCGCGGCGCCGAAGTAGCCGAGCGCGAAGGTCCATGTCGCGTAACCGAGCGCGGCGGGAAAGACGCCGAGCACCACGACGGCCAGCGCCGTATCGCGCGACCCGCCGCCGAGCGACACGAGCGCGCCAGGCAGCCACGGCGCGAGCAGCGCCGCGCCCGCCAGCAGCGTGTATGCGGTGCACGGCAGCGCGCCGTACACGGGAATCAGCCGCCGCTGCAACACGAAATAGCTGGCCGAACACAGCGCCGCGCCGAGAATCAGCGTGCTCCCCGAGCCGAGGACGAGGCCGCCGGGCTGCCCTTGCGCGATCACCGCGATGCCGGCCAGGCTGATCAGCGAGCCGAGCCAGCCCCAGCAATTGAAGCGCTCGCGCAGAAACACGGCGGCCAGCAACGCGGTGAAGATCGGCAGCGTGTTCACGATGAAACTCGCCGCGCCGGCCGACACGGTTTGCTCGCCGGTATTGAGCAGGGCGTTGTAGAGTGCGATGCCGAGCAGGCCGCACGCGAGAAAGCGCCACGCATCGCCTTTCGTCGGCAGCGGCGGCCGTCGCCACGCGAGCCACGCGATCACGAGCAACGCAGCGGTCGCGAAGCGCGCGGCCGCGAGCTGCAGCGGTGCGAGGCCGTGCAGGCCGATCCGGATGAACGGGAAGGCGGACGCCCACGAGACGATCGTGAACGCGACGGCCGCTGCCGCGACGAGCGGTTGTCGCGCGCCGCGCGACGTCGGTGACGAAAGCGTATTCATGCGGTAATGGTGCGGCATGGCGAGATGCTAAGCTAGCGCACAGATCAACACCCGGATATGAATATGGCTCACAGCTCGGCGGCGCGGCGGGCAGACGGTCCGGCGCATGCGCGCCCGGTGGCCGCCACCCCGATGCCGGGCCCGCGGCCACCGCTCGCGAGCCTGGAGACGGTCTGCACGGTCGCGCGCGAGGGTTCGTTTCTCGCGGCCGCCGACGTCTCCGGCGTCACGCACGGCGCGATCAGCCGGCGGGTGGCCGCCGTGGAAAACTGGCTCGGGATGGCGCTGTTCGAGCGGCATGCGCGCGGCGTGCGCCTGACGCCGGACGGGCAGCGCTTCGTCGGCCGGATCGAGCAGGCGTTCGCGATCATCGACAGCGCGGCCGATCAGTGGCGCTCGCCGCGCACGCCGCGGCTGGTCCGGATGAGCGTGGTGCCCGCGTTCGCGCAGCTGTGGCTGCTGGAGCGGCAGCCTGCGCTCGAGCGTGAAGCGCCCGCGCTGCGCATCGAGCTCGGCATCGAGCTGCGCAACGTGGATATCGCCGGCGGCGAAGCCGATCTGTCGATCCGGTACGGGCGCGGCAACTGGCGTCAGCTTGAAACCCGGCCGTTCATGCCGGAACGGCTGTATCCGGTCGCCCATCCGCGACTTGCCGGGCAGCTGGCCAGGATGCGCCGCGCAACGGGCGATGCCGCGCTGCTCGACATGCCGTTGCTGCACGATTCCGACGTGACCGGCTGGCGCACGTGGTTCGATGCGCTCGGCATTCCGTTCAAGCCGCGTGCGCAGGATCGCCGGTTCGAGGATTACAACCTCGTGCTGGCGGCGGCCGAAGCGGGACTGGGCGTGGCGCTTGCGCGAACGCCGCTTGCCGATGCGTATCTGAAGCGCAGCGCACTCGTGCGCGTGAGCCGCCACGAAGTCGATTCGCTGCTCAGCTATCACTTCGTGCATGCGAAGGGCGAGAATCGACCGGAAGTCCTTGCGTTGATGGAGCGGATGGTCAGGGCGCTGGGGTAGGGGGCGCGGCGGATTGCGTAGAATGGCGAGCGGGACGCATGCCTTTCACGGCCGAAGGTCGTCGTACATCGAGATTTCCGCACCCGCGGCATGGGCAAGCGCGAGTGCTTCGGCGAGGTCGTCTTGGCTGACGGCGAACGCCGTATAGGCGTCGTGTCCGGTGTCGAGATGAAGCAACGCGTACCCTTTATCGGCCAGCCAGGCGCCCAGCACGAGCAGCCCGGCCGGTACGTCGCCTTCGCCGTCCCAGGTCCAGCGCTCGGCGATGCCCAGCGTATCGAGCATCTGGTTTGCCTGCCATTCGATTTGGTCGGATGCGCGCCAGTCGACCGAAATGCACAGGCACCAGTTGGAAGGGTCGAGCGTTTCCGGGGCGCTCATGTCGCGTGTCAGTACCCAGTCGAGTATCGACGACGTGTCTTCTCCGGGTTCGGCATCGAGGACGTAGGCGACGAGACGGTGACGGGTCACGGTGTCGAGCGGCTTTACGATGAGCTCGACCAGCTTCGCAAGCGCCGCCAACGCGTCTGGCGATGGCGAGAAGTGATCGCGCAGGATATCGGCATCGGAAACCGGCTCGGGCGCGTCCGGTGTGTCGTTCCGGTCGCTTGTCTTGTTGCCAAACCAGCGCGTGAAAAATCGGATCATGGTTTCTCCAGCATTGCCTCGTTTCGCGGCCACCAACGCGTGCGATCACGGCCGGCAGGGAAGCCGGTTTTCGGATGAAGCCCGGTGTCGATGTCGTCGAGCGTACCGTCGGACTTCCGACGCCACGAAAGGGGCGAGTGTATACGGCACGGACGGCTGGCTTGCCATGGAAACTCGCGTGGTCATGCCGCTTTATGTCGGCGACCGTTTCGGGACGAATGGAATGCGGCGGGGTTCGGCCGCGGCCGCAGCCGCCGAATCGTTACAATGCAGCCGCGGAAAACGGCGAGATCGCCGCGGTGAAGCGGAACAGTGAGGCGGAATCGAGCCTTTGCCCGACGGCAGGGCAATCACCAATTATTGCAATACGGGTTCAAATTTGCACAAAAGGGAACCGATGAATAGACCAGACAAATCGTCGAAAGCGCGTGCGGCGCTGGATCAACTTTTTTCCGGCCTGGCGCCCACGGACGCGAAGCGCGAATCGCCGCGTCCGGGCAATCCGTTCGCAACGGACGACGAGGTGTCGAGCGCATCCGGCGGTCGCGGCGTCGAAGTCACGTTGTCGACCCGCATCCAGTTGCGCGGTTATCCGAGCGCCGACGCGTTCATGAAGCGCATGGCCGAAGCGTGGGGCCTCGAGTGGGGCACGTACGACAGCGTCCGCGCGGTGGCGACGCTGCCTGCCGGATGGCGTTCGCGCCGGCTTCCGGAAGTCACGCAGATCGTCGACGAGCGCGACGTGCTGCGCGCCGAGAGCAGCCTGCAGGGCGGCGAGATGTCGTATTTGAAGGTGCATCCGCGCTACTACATCGATGCGCGCAAGCGTTTCGGCTGGAGCAAGTCGTCGAAGGCGTCCGACGATCCGGATCTCGACGGCCCCGACTGGAACTGCTTCGTGATCGATCGGGAAAAATCCGTCGAATTGCACGAACTGACGACGTCGTCGTTGAAGGCCGACATGGACAATGCGCGGGCGACGCTGCTGAAATGGCTGGACGAGCACTATCCGAAACATCGCGATCCGTTTGCGTACTGGTCGGACTGCGAAGGGGCGTAGCGGACCGGTTTGCACGGCGGCTTCGCTCGATGCATCGATTTCCCCGCCATAAGGACGAGCATTGAAACAAGCGCGCGTGGTGCCGGTTCTCTGGGCAGCGTTCGGCGCGGCGGTCGGATCGACCGTCATCGAGTTGCTGCTTTGGGCCATCGTCGGCGAAGACGCCGTCCGGAACCTGTTGCGCGACGCGCGCCTCACCGCCGCGATCGTGATGGGGCCACGCGTGCTCGGTGCGTCCGGCGGCTTCGATCCGCTGGTCATGGGCGTGGCGACGCTCGTGCATGCGGCGCTTTCGCTCGTCTATGCGGCCGTGCTGGCACGGCTGATCCGCAGTTTGCCGCTCGTGGCCGCGCTGTTCGCGGGCGGCGCGTTCGGGTTCCTCCTGTATGGCGTGAACCTGTACGGGTTCACGGCGATCTTTCCGTGGTTCATCCCGGTTCGCGGCGCGATCACGCTGGTCGCTCATCTGATCTTCGGGATCACGGCAGCGGCTGTCTACCATGTCGCCCGACGTCACGCTACGCGGTGATCCCGGCATCGATTGCCAAGGATGTCTGCGACGGACATCCGTATCCCGACCCCTGGAATAACCTGCCGCGCTGTGTCGTTTAGCCGTCAGGAGACCCCTGTACGAAGCGAAGCAGCGGCGAGAGGCGATCGCCGCGCGACGAATCGTGCGCAAGCAAAACGGTGCGCGGGCGTCGTTGGCGACGCTCGGGATCAATGGGTCGGGGGCAACGACGCAGGAGCCGATCATGTGCAACTCGTTTCGATCCGTGACAGGTATCGTCTGTCTCGGCTTTGCCGCGTCCGTCTTCGCGCAAATGACCGACGATCCAGCGGAGAACGGCACGAACTGCCGTGCGGTCGTCGCGCAGGCGAACATCGACGGCACGGAGCAGCAGATCGTGGGGCGCGCGTGTCTGCAAGACGACGGGACCTGGCAGATCGTGCAAGACGCCGACGGCAGCGTGCTTTGGTACCCGGTGGCAGCCTATCCGTATGCCGATCCGTGGTACTGGGGGCCGCCGCTGTTCATCGGCGCGGGTGTGAGCTTCATCTTCGTCGATCGCTTCCGGCGTTTTCACCATTTCGATCACGTCGATCATTTCAATCCGATCGGACATCGCCGCTTCGGCGTGCCGATGGGCGCGGGGTTCCGCCATGGCGCGTTCCCGGTGGGTGCGGGTCACGGGTTCGGCGGCATGCGGCGACATTAGACCGATGATTGGACCGGTGTTGCGACGCCTGTTCGACCCTGGAAGGCGTGCGGCGACTGTCCAGAGCCTTCAGTGCCGGAAACGTGCTGCGGTCCCATGAACCGAGGCCGTACGATTGCCACAGTATTCTCCGTCTGACGAAAATTTCGAAGGTGGGCGTCGGCGGAGACAATTTTTCGAGGCGCTGCCGCCGCTCGAAGTCGTGACGAACGTGAAGATGGCCAGTGTAAACGCGGCAGGCGCGCACCGCGGTGCGCGCCTGCCGCGTTTACACTGGCCATCTTCACGTTCGTCACGACTTCGAGCGGCGGCAGCGCCTCGAAAAATTGTCTCCGCCGACGCCCACCTTCGAAATTTTCGTCAGACGGAGAATACTGTGGCAATCGTACGGCCTCGGTTCATGGGACCGCAGCACGTTTCCGGCACTGAAGGCTCTGGACAGTCGCCGCACGCCTTCCAGGGTCGAACAGGCGTCGCAACACCGGTCCAATCATCGGTCTAATGTCGCCGCATGCCGCCGAACCCGTGACCCGCACCCACCGGGAACGCGCCATGGCGGAACCCCGCGCCCATCGGCACGCCGAAGCGGCGATGTCCGATCGGATTGAAATGATCGACGTGATCGAAATGGTGAAAACGCCGGAAGCGATCGACGAAGATGAAGCTCACACCCGCGCCGATGAACAGCGGCGGCCCCCAGTACCACGGATCGGCATACGGATAGGCTGCCACCGGGTACCAAAGCACGCTGCCGTCGGCGTCTTGCACGATCTGCCAGGTCCCGTCGTCTTGCAGACACGCGCGCCCCACGATCTGCTGCTCCGTGCCGTCGATGTTCGCCTGCGCGACGACCGCACGGCAGTTCGTGCCGTTCTCCGCTGGATCGTCGGTCATTTGCGCGAAGACGGACGCGGCAAAGCCGAGACAGACGATACCTGTCACGGATCGAAACGAGTTGCACATGATCGGCTCCTGCGTCGTTGCCCCCGACCCATTGATCCCGAGCGTCGCCAACGACGCCCGCGCACCGTTTTGCTTGCGCACGATTCGTCGCGCGGCGATCGCCTCTCGCCGCTGCTTCGCTTCGTACAGGGGTCTCCTGACGGCTAAACGACACAGCGCGGCAGGTTATTCCAGGGGTCGGGATACGGATGTCCGTCGCAGACATCCTTGGCAATCGATGCCGGGATCACCGCGTAGCGTGACGTCGGGCGACATGGTAGACAGCCGCTGCCGTGATCCCGAAGATCAGATGAGCGACCAGCGTGATCGCGCCGCGAACCGGGATGAACCACGGAAAGATCGCCGTGAACCCGTACAGGTTCACGCCATACAGGAGGAACCCGAACGCGCCGCCCGCGAACAGCGCGGCCACGAGCGGCAAACTGCGGATCAGCCGTGCCAGCACGGCCGCATAGACGAGCGAAAGCGCCGCATGCACGAGCGTCGCCACGCCCATGACCAGCGGATCGAAGCCGCCGGACGCACCGAGCACGCGTGGCCCCATCACGATCGCGGCGGTGAGGCGCGCGTCGCGCAACAGGTTCCGGACGGCGTCTTCGCCGACGATGGCCCAAAGCAGCAACTCGATGACGGTCGATCCGACCGCCGCGCCGAACGCTGCCCAGAGAACCGGCACCACGCGCGCTTGTTTCAATGCTCGTCCTTATGGCGGGGAAATCGATGCATCGAGCGAAGCCGCCGTGCAAACCGGTCCGCTACGCCCCTTCGCAGTCCGACCAGTACGCAAACGGATCGCGATGTTTCGGATAGTGCTCGTCCAGCCATTTCAGCAGCGTCGCCCGCGCATTGTCCATGTCGGCCTTCAACGACGACGTCGTCAGTTCGTGCAATTCGACGGATTTTTCCCGATCGATCACGAAGCAGTTCCAGTCGGGGCCGTCGAGATCCGGATCGTCGGACGCCTTCGACGACTTGCTCCAGCCGAAACGCTTGCGCGCATCGATGTAGTAGCGCGGATGCACCTTCAAATACGACATCTCGCCGCCCTGCAGGCTGCTCTCGGCGCGCAGCACGTCGCGCTCGTCGACGATCTGCGTGACTTCCGGAAGCCGGCGCGAACGCCATCCGGCAGGCAGCGTCGCCACCGCGCGGACGCTGTCGTACGTGCCCCACTCGAGGCCCCACGCTTCGGCCATGCGCTTCATGAACGCGTCGGCGCTCGGATAACCGCGCAACTGGATGCGGGTCGACAACGTGACTTCGACGCCGCGACCGCCGGATGCGCTCGACACCTCGTCGTCCGTTGCGAACGGATTGCCCGGACGCGGCGATTCGCGCTTCGCGTCCGTGGGCGCCAGGCCGGAAAAAAGTTGATCCAGCGCCGCACGCGCTTTCGACGATTTGTCTGGTCTATTCATCGGTTCCCTTTTGTGCAAATTTGAACCCGTATTGCAATAATTGGTGATTGCCCTGCCGTCGGGCAAAGGCTCGATTCCGCCTCACTGTTCCGCTTCACCGCGGCGATCTCGCCGTTTTCCGCGGCTGCATTGTAACGATTCGGCGGCTGCGGCCGCGGCCGAACCCCGCCGCATTCCATTCGTCCCGAAACGGTCGCCGACATAAAGCGGCATGACCACGCGAGTTTCCATGGCAAGCCAGCCGTCCGTGCCGTATACACTCGCCCCTTTCGTGGCGTCGGAAGTCCGACGGTACGCTCGACGACATCGACACCGGGCTTCATCCGAAAACCGGCTTCCCTGCCGGCCGTGATCGCACGCGTTGGTGGCCGCGAAACGAGGCAATGCTGGAGAAACCATGATCCGATTTTTCACGCGCTGGTTTGGCAACAAGACAAGCGACCGGAACGACACACCGGACGCGCCCGAGCCGGTTTCCGATGCCGATATCCTGCGCGATCACTTCTCGCCATCGCCAGACGCGTTGGCGGCGCTTGCGAAGCTGGTCGAGCTCATCGTAAAGCCGCTCGACACCGTGACCCGTCACCGTCTCGTCGCCTACGTCCTCGATGCCGAACCCGGAGAAGACACGTCGTCGATACTCGACTGGGTACTGACACGCGACATGAGCGCCCCGGAAACGCTCGACCCTTCCAACTGGTGCCTGTGCATTTCGGTCGACTGGCGCGCATCCGACCAAATCGAATGGCAGGCAAACCAGATGCTCGATACGCTGGGCATCGCCGAGCGCTGGACCTGGGACGGCGAAGGCGACGTACCGGCCGGGCTGCTCGTGCTGGGC
The DNA here is from genome assembly GCF_002925705.1 of Burkholderia anthinoferrum. Lineage (NCBI taxonomy): Bacteria > Pseudomonadati > Pseudomonadota > Betaproteobacteria > Burkholderiales > Burkholderiaceae > Burkholderia > Burkholderia anthinoferrum. The sequence goes on along the minus strand of NZ_LFZP01000071.1, from coordinate 18,755 downwards.
GCCTGGCTGGCCGATAAAGGGTACGCGTTGCTTCATCTCGACACCGGACACGACGCCTATACGGCGTTCGCCGTCAGCCAAGACGACCTCGCCGAAGCACTCGCGCTTGCCCATGCCGCGGGTGCGGAAATCTCGATGTACGACGACCTTCGGCCGTGAAAGGCATGCGTCCCGCTCGCCATTCTACGCAATCCGCCGCGCCCCCTACCCCAGCGCCCTGACCATCCGCTCCATCAACGCAAGGACTTCCGGTCGATTCTCGCCCTTCGCATGCACGAAGTGATAGCTGAGCAGCGAATCGACTTCGTGGCGGCTCACGCGCACGAGTGCGCTGCGCTTCAGATACGCATCGGCAAGCGGCGTTCGCGCAAGCGCCACGCCCAGTCCCGCTTCGGCCGCCGCCAGCACGAGGTTGTAATCCTCGAACCGGCGATCCTGCGCACGCGGCTTGAACGGAATGCCGAGCGCATCGAACCACGTGCGCCAGCCGGTCACGTCGGAATCGTGCAGCAACGGCATGTCGAGCAGCGCGGCATCGCCCGTTGCGCGGCGCATCCTGGCCAGCTGCCCGGCAAGTCGCGGATGGGCGACCGGATACAGCCGTTCCGGCATGAACGGCCGGGTTTCAAGCTGACGCCAGTTGCCGCGCCCGTACCGGATCGACAGATCGGCTTCGCCGCCGGCGATATCCACGTTGCGCAGCTCGATGCCGAGCTCGATGCGCAGCGCGGGCGCTTCACGCTCGAGCGCAGGCTGCCGCTCCAGCAGCCACAGCTGCGCGAACGCGGGCACCACGCTCATCCGGACCAGCCGCGGCGTGCGCGGCGAGCGCCACTGATCGGCCGCGCTGTCGATGATCGCGAACGCCTGCTCGATCCGGCCGACGAAGCGCTGCCCGTCCGGCGTCAGGCGCACGCCGCGCGCATGCCGCTCGAACAGCGCCATCCCGAGCCAGTTTTCCACGGCGGCCACCCGCCGGCTGATCGCGCCGTGCGTGACGCCGGAGACGTCGGCGGCCGCGAGAAACGAACCCTCGCGCGCGACCGTGCAGACCGTCTCCAGGCTCGCGAGCGGTGGCCGCGGGCCCGGCATCGGGGTGGCGGCCACCGGGCGCGCATGCGCCGGACCGTCTGCCCGCCGCGCCGCCGAGCTGTGAGCCATATTCATATCCGGGTGTTGATCTGTGCGCTAGCTTAGCATCTCGCCATGCCGCACCATTACCGCATGAATACGCTTTCGTCACCGACGTCGCGCGGCGCGCGACAACCGCTCGTCGCGGCAGCGGCCGTCGCGTTCACGATCGTCTCGTGGGCGTCCGCCTTCCCGTTCATCCGGATCGGCCTGCACGGCCTCGCACCGCTGCAGCTCGCGGCCGCGCGCTTCGCGACCGCTGCGTTGCTCGTGATCGCGTGGCTCGCGTGGCGACGGCCGCCGCTGCCGACGAAAGGCGATGCGTGGCGCTTTCTCGCGTGCGGCCTGCTCGGCATCGCACTCTACAACGCCCTGCTCAATACCGGCGAGCAAACCGTGTCGGCCGGCGCGGCGAGTTTCATCGTGAACACGCTGCCGATCTTCACCGCGTTGCTGGCCGCCGTGTTTCTGCGCGAGCGCTTCAATTGCTGGGGCTGGCTCGGCTCGCTGATCAGCCTGGCCGGCATCGCGGTGATCGCGCAAGGGCAGCCCGGCGGCCTCGTCCTCGGCTCGGGGAGCACGCTGATTCTCGGCGCGGCGCTGTGTTCGGCCAGCTATTTCGTGTTGCAGCGGCGGCTGATTCCCGTGTACGGCGCGCTGCCGTGCACCGCATACACGCTGCTGGCGGGCGCGGCGCTGCTCGCGCCGTGGCTGCCTGGCGCGCTCGTGTCGCTCGGCGGCGGGTCGCGCGATACGGCGCTGGCCGTCGTGGTGCTCGGCGTCTTTCCCGCCGCGCTCGGTTACGCGACATGGACCTTCGCGCTCGGCTACTTCGGCGCCGCGCGCGCGGCCAACTTTCTCTACCTGACGCCGGCGGTTGCGACACTGCTGTCGATGGCGCTGACGGGCGAGCGGCCCGGCATCGCGACGGCGTGCGGCGGCCTGCTGGCGATCGCCGGCGTGACCGTCGTCGCATGGCGCGGACGGTCGTAGGTCGAGATGGCGGCGATTGCGTGGCCGACGCGACGATCCGAAAGCCGAAGCGGGCCGGTCGCGAAAAGCCCCGGTTTCTGCCGAACTGGACGAATGGCGCAGTCAGTGCAATCGGCACCTATTCGTCGATGCTGGCGAACTAGACCGTTAGTTGCATAACGGCAGCGATCGCACTCGACGAAGCATGACCATGCAACCGGATACGCGATTCGCAATTGACCAAACTGTGCAGACAAATCGACCAAACAGTTCCCGATTGACCGCACGTCAGTGTCCATGGCTTCGCCGCGACGACCGGCCGAATAATGGATACGGCCGTAAGGCCGACGACAGCGAATCGCAATCCGCAGGCCGCCGTGGCGCACGATTTCCGGTATCCGGAACCTTCGACATCCGCGCGCCGGCAAGCGCCGCAACGGCCCGCCACACGGGGCACGGCGGCACGCGGAAGCGGGTTCCGATATATTCATACGAATTGCATCGCGTCAGGCGCCGGTCCGCCCGCTCGCCCGGGCGGCAGGTCACCCGGCCGGACGCCATGCAAGCGAACCCGTGACGGGTAGTGAAAATCGTCCGATCGCGCCGGCTGCGGCCGGCCGGTCGAGACGTCAATAGAAAGACATTCAATTCGGAGATGACAGATGGAACGAAGCACTGTCGGCATGCGCTGCAAACCCCTGATCACCGTTGCATTGGCTGCCGCCGCGTTCGCGGCCGCCTCGGGCGCGATGGCCGATCAAGTGGTGAAGATCGGCAGCGTCGAACCGACGACGGGTGGCATCTCGCACCTCGGCAAGGACAACGAGAACGGCGCGCGCCTCGCGGTTGAGGAAATCAACGCAAAGGGCCTGACGATCGGCGGCAAGAAGATCACGCTGCAGCTCGACGCGCAGGATGACGCGGCCGACCCGCGCCAGGCGACGCAGGTGGCGCAGAAGCTCGTCGACGACAAGGTCGTCGCCGTCATCGGCCACCTGAACTCGGGCACGTCGATCCCGGCGTCGAAGATCTACAGCGACGCGGGCATCGTGCAGATCTCGCCGTCTGCCACGAACCCCACCTACACGCAGCAAGGCTTCAAGACCACCTACCGCGTGGTCGCGACCGATGCGCAGCAGGGCCCGGCGCTCGCGAGCTATGCACAGTCGAAGGGCGTGAAGAGCGTCGCGGTGATCGACGATTCGACCGCGTACGGCCAGGGCCTCGCGAACGAGTTCGAGAAGAAGGCGAAGGCGCTCGGCCTGAAGGTGCTGTCGCACGACGCGACCAACGACAAGGCGGTGGACTTCCGCGCGATCCTGACCAAGATCAAGGGCGAGAACCCCGACGCGATCATGTACGGCGGTATGGACGCCACCGGCGGCCCGCTCGCGAAGCAGGCGAAGCAGCTCGGCCTGCGCGCGAAGATCCTGTCCGGCGACGGCGTGTGCACCGACTCGCTCGCGCAGCTGGCCGGCCCGGCGGCCGACAACGTGCTGTGCTCGCAGGCAGGCGCTGCGCTCGAGAAGATGCCGGGCGGCGCGGACTTCCTCGCGAAGTACCAGAAACGCTTCAACCAGGGCATCAAGTTCGACGCACCGTTCGCGTATGACGCGGTCTACATCGCGGTCGACGCGATGAAGCGCGCGAACTCGACCGATCCGGCGAAGATCCTCGCGGCGATGCCGGCGACGAAGTACGACGGCGTGATCGGCACGACGACCTTCGACGCGAAGGGCGACCTGACGCACGGGATCATCTCGATCTACGGCTACAAGAGCGGCAAGAAGACCTTCCTCGACCAGGTGAAGATGTAACCCCACGCGGCGCCGGCACGACGGGAACGCCACCCGTCGACGCCGGCGCCGCGCGGGCCGAATGCCGATTCACGGAGACGAAGCATCATGTGCGCAATGGCGTATGCGGAATTCCAGCAGGAGTTGAAGAAGGCGCAGTTGACGGCGCGCGAGTTCGCCCGCCTGATCCGGATGAACGAAAGTTCGATCACCAACTATTCGAGCAAGGGCACCGTCCCTTCCCACCTCGCGGTCATCGCGAAACTGATCGGCACGCTGGCCGCGCACGAGATCGACTTCCGGCGCGTGATCCGGCAAATGCGGATCGAGCCGAAACGGCCGCGCGGCGTCGGCGTGCTTCCCGCGGCGGAAAAACCGCGGGCGCGTAAAGCGGCGAAAGCCGACGCCTGACCCGCGCCGGCGGCAGTCGACAGCGGCACGGGGTTGCCGCTCGACGCGCGATCGACGCCGCCTAGGCGGCGCGCGCCCCGCACCGCCCTGTTGTCACCCCACGGCCCGCACATGGTCGAGCAGCGCCTGCAACGGATGGCGCACCTGCTTCGACGACAGGCGTTTCACCTGGCTGCGGCACGAATACCCGGTCGCCAGCGCCTCGCCTTCCTGCTCCGGCCCGTCCACGTGCGCGGCCCAAGACTGCGCATAGATCGTCTTCGACGTCGCGAGATTGCGCGCCTCGTGCCCGTACGTGCCCGACATCCCGCAACACCCGGCCGCCTGAACCTGCAAGCGCAGCCCGCGACGCGCGAACACCTGCACCCATTGCTTGCCGCTGTCCGGCGCATTGGTCTTCTCGGTGCAATGCGGCAGCAGCCGATATGAAACCGTCGCCCCGCCCGCACCGGCTTCCGGCAGCACATCGAGCAGCCATTCCTGCGGCAGCGCGACCTTCGGCACGTCGGTGAGCCCCGTCACCTTCCGGTACTCCTGCCGATACGTCAGCGTCATCGCCGGATCGAGACCGACCAGCGCGACGCCCGAGCGCGCGAGCGCGGCCAGTTGCGTCGCGTTGCGGACCGCCGCCTTTTCGAATGCGTGAAGAAACCCCTGCACGTGCAGCGCCTTGCCGTTCGGCGCGAGCGGCGCGAGCCACACCTGAAAGCCCAGGCGCGCCGCCAGCTCGATCAGCGTCGCCAGTTGCTCGGTATCGAAGTAGCGCGTGAACGTGTCCTGCACGATGACGACGCTGCGCGCGCGCTGCGCATCGCTCAGCGCGGCGAGCGCATGCGGATCGGCCGGCTTCACGCGCCATGCGCGGATCACGGCCGCGAGATCGAAGCGGCTCAGCAGCGGGCTGTCGACCATGCCGACGTGGCGCTCGAGCAGCGTCCGCACCCAGCCGGCGCCCATCAGCCCGTTGTACAGCGCCGGCACGCGCGCCATCCACGGCATCGTGAATTCGAGCGAGCCGATCAGGTAGTCGCGCAGCGGCCGCAGGTACCGCTGGTGATACAGCTCGAGAAAGCGCGAGCGGAACTCGGGCACGTTCACCTTGACCGGACACTGTCCCGCGCACGACTTGCACGCGAGGCAACCGGCCATCGCGTCGTACACCTCGTGCGAGAAATCCGCGTCGCCATCGCGGACGTTGCGGCCGTTGCGCCAGCGCGCGGCCAGACCGCGCAGGAACGGCTGCCGCGTGCGCGCCGCCGCGACGACGTCGACGCCCGCCTGCCCTTGCAGGCGCAACCATTCGCGCATCAGCGACGCGCGCCCCTTCGGCGACTGCACGCGTTCGCGCGTCGCCTTCCACGACGGGCACATCGCGTCGTCCGGATCGAAGTTGTAGCACGCGCCATTGCCGTTGCAATGCATCGCGGTGCCGTAGCTTTGCCACACGCGCTCGTCGATCTGCCGGTCATGGTCGCCGCGCGTCGGCACCTCGTCGATCTTCAGCAGCCGCAGCGCGGAGTCCGGCGGCGTCGCGATCTTGCCCGGGTTGAACTGGTTGTGCGGATCGAACGCGGCCTTCAGTTGCTGCAGCGACGGATACAGCTCCCCGAAAAACGCCGGCGCATATTCGGAGCGGACGCCCTTGCCGTGCTCGCCCCATAAAAGGCCACCATGGCGCTGCGTGAGCTCGGCCACCGCGTCCGACACAGGCCGCACCAGCGCCGCCTGCTTCGGGTCCTTCATGTCGAGCGCCGGGCGCACGTGCAGCACGCCCGCATCGACGTGGCCGAACATCCCGTACTGCAGCCCGTGGCCGTCCAGCAGCGCGCGGAATTCGGCGATGTACGCGGCGAGGTTCTCGGGCGGCACCGCGGTGTCCTCGACGAACGGCTGCGGACGCGCCTCGCCCTGCACGTTGCCGAGCAGGCCGACCGCGCGCTTGCGCATCGCATACACGCGCTTCACCGCGTCGTCGCCGACCGCCAGCGTGTGGCCGAGCCGCGCCACGCTCGTATCGGTGCGCAGATGCTCGACGAACGCACGCACGCGCGCATCGACGTCGTGTTCATCGTCGCCGCTGAATTCGATCAGGTTGATGCCGAGCGTCGGACGCGCGTCGTCCTGCGGGAAATACTCGGCCACGCTGCTCCACACGAAGTCCTTCATCGCGAGCATCAGCACTTTCGAATCGACCGTCTCGATCGACAGCGGCCGGTGTTCGAGCAGCGCGCGCGCGTCGCGTAACGCGTCCATGAAGCCCGCATAACGCACGTTGACCAGCACCGAAAACTTCGGGATCGGCAGCACGTTGAGCTTCGCCCCGACGACGAAGCCGAGCGAGCCTTCTGCGCCGCACAGCACGCTGTTCAGGTTGAAGCGGCCGTCGGGTTCGCGCAGGTGCGCGAGGTCGTAGCCGGTCAGGCAGCGGTTGAGTTTCGGAAATTTCGCGTCGATGAGCGCGGCCTTGTCGTCGCGGATGCGCCGCGCGGTGCGATACACCTTGCCGACACGGTCCTGCCGCGCGCAGCGGCGCTCCAGTTCTTCATTGTCGAGCGCGTCGCTGTGCAGCCGCTCGCCGCCCATCAGCACGAAATCGAGTTCGAGCACGTGATCGCGCGTCTTGCCGTACGTGCAGCTGCCCTGGCCGCTCGCGTCGGTGTTGATCATCCCGCCGACGGTCGCGCGGTTCGACGTCGACAGTTCCGGCGCGAAGAAGAGGCCGTGCGGCTCCAGCGCCGCATTGAGCTGATCCTTGACGACGCCCGCCTCCACGCGCACCCAGCGTTCTTCCGCGTTGATCTCGAGGATGCGGTTCATGTTCCGCGACAGATCGACGACGATGCCGTCGGTCAGCGACTGCCCGTTGGTGCCGGTGCCGCCGCCGCGCGCGGCCACCGCGACGTCGCGATGCGCGGGCTCGGCCAGCAGCCGGGCCAGCAACTGGACGTCGTCCGCATGCGCGGGGCAGACCACCGCCTGCGGCAGGCGCTGGTAGATCGAGTTGTCGGTGGCCTGCACGGTCCGGTTCGCGTGGTCCGCGCGGATTTCCCCGGCGAAGCCGGTCGCCCGCAACGCGACGAGAAAATCGCGGTAAACGTTCGCGGACGGATTGGCAGGACGGGGCAACGGGACGATCGACATGGGGCAAAAACGCAATGTGGGTGGAGCCGGCCGGTTCGCGTTCGCCGAAACATGAATTTTTGGCAAGTTTCCGCGCGACCGGGAATTCCAGTATCTTCGTATCTTCCGCCGAAAACAAACGAATTCTCACCCGGCAAAACTTGCAAAAAACTCATGAATTACCGTCGCCTCACCCCGTCGATGTCGCTGCTGCTCGCATTCGAGGCCGCCGCGCGGCATGAAAGCTACACGCGCGCGGCCGACGAGCTGTCGCTGAGCCAGAGCGCGATCAGCCGGCAGGTGCAGACGCTCGAGGATCAGCTCGGCGTGCCGCTGTTCCGGCGCGAGGGCCGCTCGGTCAAGCTGACCGAAGTCGGCCGCCGCTATTTCGCCGAGCTGAGCGGCGCGCTCGGGCGCATTCGCGGCGCGACGCTGCAGGCGATGTCGCATCAGGCCGGCGCCGGCTCGCTGCGGCTGGCCACCCTGCCGACCTTCGGCTCGAAATGGCTGCTGCCGCACCTGCACGGCTTCTACGCCGCGCATCCGGGTGTGACCGTGCACCTTCATTCACGAATCGGCGCGATCGATTTTCTCAACGACGACCTCGACGCGGCGATCACCGTCGGCGCGGACGACTGGCCGGGCCTGCACGCGCACCGGCTGTACAACGAGTTCCTGATCGCGATCGCGCCGCCCGATACGGGGCGCGGCCGCAAGACCGACACGCGCACGCCGGCCTGGGCCGCGAAGCAGACGCTGCTGGGCGTGACGAGCAATCAGCAGGCCTGGGCCGAGTGGTTCTCGCACTATCGACTCGACCATCGCCAGATGCGCGTCGGCCCGAGCTTCGAGCTGACGTCGCACCTGATTCAGGCCGTGCGCGCGGGAATGGGGATCGGGCTGGTGCCGAAGGTGCTCGTCGAGGATGAATTGAGCCGCGGCGAACTCGTGTCGATCGGCGACGCGATTACCAGCCAGCGCAGCTATTACCTCGTCTACCCGCCGGGCAACGAAACGCTGCCGTCGCTCGTCGCCTTCCGCGAATGGTTGCTGGCGTCGTGCTGACACACGGCGCGTAGCGGCCCTCAGACACGCCATTCGCCGAGAATCTGCTCGGCGAGGTAGTCGCACGGGGGGCGCGCGGACTGCGCGCTGCGCGCGAGCACGACTTCCATTTCGCCGAGCGGCGGCAACCCGTGGCTTTCCGACAGCTGCACGAGATGATCGGGAATACAGCAGCGCGCGAGCGGCGCGACCGCGAGCCCGGCCTCCACCATGCTCAGCAGCCCGAGGTGGCTCGGGCTTTCGTACGACATCCGGTACGGGATCTTCCGCCGATTCAGCGCCCTCACCGCGTGATCCCGCGCCATGCTACCGCCGTGCGGGAAAAACGCCACCGGCAGCGGCCGCTCTTCCCACACGTTGCGCTTTGGCGAACCGACCCAGACGAGCGGCTCCATCCGGATCAGCTCGCCCGTCACGCCCTTGATCCGCGTGAGGCATGCGAGGTCGACCGTGTTGTCCTTCAGCATCGGCACGAGCGCGCTGCTCGGCTGGCCGATCACGCGCACTTCCACGCGCGGATGCATCGCGGCGAACTTGCCGAGCACCTGCGGCAGCAGCGACGAGATGTAATCGTCGGGCACGCCGATCGTCACGCGGCCGCGAATCTCCGGACGCACGACCGACGCCCACGCCTCGTCGCGCATCGCGAGCATCCGGCGGCCGTAGTCGGCCAGCATCCTGCCATCGTCGGTCGCCGTGACGTTGCGCGTGTCGCGGATGAACAGCGGCTTGCCGAGCGCGTCTTCCAGCGTCCTGATCTGCATGCTCACCGCCGACGGCGAGCGATGCACGACTTGCGCGCCCTGCGCGAACGATCCGGACTCCGCGACGGCCACCACCATCGCGAGCACATCGAGGTCGAGCTTTTTCATGTCGATTCAGAAAAACTGATCAATTGATTCAGTTTATCCCGTTTTACTGTTCGCCCCCAGCGCCGGACAATGAATTCCGTCAACACTCACTCGATGCAGGAAGCGGAAAACATGCATACGTCCGGATCGCTCTACGCGTTTCTCGTCATCGGCGGCATGCTCGCGGTCACGCCGGGGCCGAACATGGTCTACGTGATGTCGCGCTCGATCGCGCAAGGGCGCGCGGCCGGCCTCGTTTCGCTCGCCGGCGTGATGATCGGCTACCTGTTCTACATGTTCGCCGCGGCGTTCGGCATCACGACGCTGTTCATGAGCGTGCCCTATGCGGGCAGCGTGCTGGGCGCGGTCGGGGCGGCCTATCTGCTGTATCTCGCATGGCAGGCGGTGCGGCCGGGCGGCCGCTCGCCGTTCGAGGTGAAGACGCTGCCGAACGAGCAGCCGTTGCGGCTGCTCGCGATGGGCGCGACGACCAGCGTGCTGAACCCGAAGCTCGCGATGCTGTTCGTGTCGCTGCTGCCGCAGTTCATCGACTACGGGCGAGGCAGCGTGTTCGGCCAGTCGCTGTTTCTCGGCTCGCTGCTGATTGCCGCGTTCGCGTCGGCCAACGGGCTGGTGGCGATCTGCTCGAGCAGCCTCGCGAGGTTTCTGCACGGCCGTCCCGCGCTGCTGCTCGCGCAGCGCTGGGCGATGGGCGCGGTGCTCGGCGGCCTCGGCGTGGAGATGGTGATCGAGGCATCGAAGATGGCGGGCATCACGTAAGCGTCGTGCCGCCGCGCGGGCCCGCACGATCGCGGGCCGCGCGCAGGCGGCCGGTCGGCGTCACGCGGCCACGGCCTGCCGCTGCGCCTCCAGCTCGCGCACGAGCGGCAGCACGCGCTTGCCGAAGTACTCGACTTCCTCGATGAAATGCAGGAACCCGGCCAGCACGAGATCGACGCCGATCGCCTTCAGCGCGACGATCCGCTCGGCGATCTGCCGCGGCGTGCCGATCAGGTTCGTGCGAAAGCCGTCGTTGTACTGCACGAGATCCTCGAACGTCGATTTCGCCCAGTTGCCCTCGCCCTCGGGCGACGCCTTGCCGGCCTGCTTCACCGCATCGCCGAACGCGTGCACGGCCTCGACGTGCGCATGCCGGATGATGTCGTCGAGCACGGCCTTCGCTTCTTCCTCGGTGTCGCGCGCGATCACGAACGCATTGACGCCGATCCGCACGCGATGGTTGTTCGCGGCCGCCTTCGCGCGGATGTCGTCGATCTGCGCCTTCAGGTTCTCCGGCGTATTGCCGTTCGTGAAATACCAGTCCGACACGCTCGCCGCGTTGTCGCGCGCCGCGCGCGAGCTGCCGCCCTGGAAGATTTCCGGATGCGGCTTCTGCACCGGCTTCGGGCTCAGCGTGTAGTCGTTGAAGCGGTAGAAGTCGCCCTTGAACGTGAAATTGTCCTGCGTCCAGATGCCCTTGAGCGCCTGGATGAATTCCTTCGAGCGCCGATAGCGTTCGTCGTGCTCGAGCCACGGCTCGCCGATCGCGGTGAATTCGCCCTTGAACCAGCCGCTCACGACGTTGATCGCGATGCGCCCGTTCGAGATGTGGTCGATCGTCGCGAGCTGCTTCGCGACCACGGCCGGATGCCACGGCCCCGGCAGGATCGCGGCGAGCACCTTGAGCTTCGTCGTCGCATGCAGCAGCGCCTGGCTGAACGACACCGACTCGTGCTGATATTCGGCGCCGTAGCCGGCCGTGAAGCGGATCTGGCTCAGCGCGTAGTCGAAGCCGGCTGCCTCGGCCGTGCGCGCGAGCTTCTGGTTGTATTCGAGGCTCCAGTCGGTGCGCTGCTCGATCGTGCTCACGACGAGGCCGCCGCTGACGTTCGGCACCCAGTACGCGAATTTGACGCCGTCGGCGGAAGGGTCGGGAAGGCTCATGAAGGTGTCCTGGTCGAAGGGGAAACGAAAAAGCGGCTTACGCGGCCGCGGCGGAAAGCACATGCGCGCGCAGTTGCGGCACCGCGCGATTCACCGCGAGCGCGATGCGCTCGCGCAACGCCGGGCTGGCGATCTGGTACGCGTTGAAATCGCTTTCGGACGCATACACGCCGATCGGCAGCGTGCGTGCCTGGAAGAAGCTGAACAACGGGCGCAGCTGATGGTCGATCACGAGCGCATGCCGCTCGCTGCCGCCGGTGGCCGCGAGCAGCACGGGCACGTCGACGAGCGCGTCGTGGCGCACGAGGTCGAACAGGTGCTTGAAAAGGCCCGTGTACGACGCGCGGTACACCGGGCTCGCGACGACGAGCGCGTCTGCCGTCTCGATCGCGCGGATCAGCGCATCGAGATCGGCCGGCACCTGCGCACGCGTCAGCGCGCCGGCCAGCCGGCTGCCGATCTCGCCGAGTTCGATCAGCCGCGTATCGATCGGCAGCGCGGCGCCGAGCGCCGTGACGATCGCGTCGGTCAGCGTCAGCGTGCGCGACGGCCGCTGCAGGCTGCCCGATATTGCGACGACGTTGAGGGTGTGGCTCATGCCATGCGTTCCCGTGGTGGAGCCGCGTGCAGTGCGGCGATACCGGTTCGGGTCAGCAAGGAGCGTGCCATCGGTTCGGGTGCGCGGCTGCAAGGTCGTCTGCATCCCGAAACTTTGCGCCATCGCCCGTCAGCATTGGCGCTCGACCAAATGCGCGACAGTGGCAAGCGTTTCGGTTCGTGCGTCACATCGATATTCCGCAACGAGATGAATCCGGTGCAGCGGGCCTGCTGATGCGCTGCTGATCAGGCAGCAGCGCATCACGCGCGATAGCACCCGATTCGACGTTCGAGCGTCACGGCGCCGCCACGTTTCCGCGCCGTTGCGGGTTCCGCAGCAATCGCGCTTTGGTTATCAGAAATCGATGCTTTTCGCGCGCGGCGAAACGTTCAACACTCTGCTGATCACGCAGCAGCCGCCCCGCATCGCCTGGCCATCCAACGGTTCATCGCCATGACTTCCATTTCCCCATCGCCGCGCCCGCTCAATCTTCGTGTCGTCACCGCGCCCCGCGACCTCGCCGAGCTTCAGGCCGAGGCGCCCGTGCTCACGCGGACCGAACGTCACGCGCAGCCCTGTGCGCAAGCGCAGGTGTTCGCCGATCCGCGTTCGCTCGCGCTACTCGAACAGGTTCGCCGCGTCGCGCCGAGCGACGCGAACGTGCTGATCGTCGGCGAGACGGGCACCGGCAAGGAACTGATCGCGCGCCGCGTGCACGATCTCGGCGCCCGTCGCGACGGACCGTTCGTCGCCGTGAACTGCGGCGCATTCTCCGAAACGCTCGTCGACAGCGAACTGTTCGGCCACGAGAAAGGCGCGTTTACGGGTGCGATCAACGCGAAGCCCGGCTGGTTCGAAGCCGCGCACGGCGGCACGCTGTTTCTCGACGAAATCGGCGACCTGCCGCTCGCGATGCAGGTCAAGCTGCTGCGCGTGCTGCAGGAACGCGAGGTCGTGCGGCTCGGTTCGCGCACGGGGATTCCGGTCGACGTGCGCGTGGTCGCGGCGACCAACGTCGACTTGCAGCAGGCGGTCGCGGCCGGACATTTTCGCGGCGACCTGTTCTACCGCCTCAACGTCGTGCAGCTCGCGGTCCCGCCGCTGCGCGAGCGCCCGGGCGACATCCTGCCGCTCGCGCGGCACTTCTTCGACATGTACCGCGACCGGCTCGGCAGCGGCCCGCGCCGCATCGATCCGCGCGCCGAGCGTCGGCTCGAGGCGCACGGCTGGCCGGGCAATATCCGCGAACTGGAGAACGTGATCCATCACGCGCTGCTCGTGAGCCGCCACGACGCGCTGCAGGACACCGACCTGCACATCGCGCCGCCATGCCGCCCGACCGTTGCCGCGCCAGCAGCCGATTCGCCCGCCGACGCACAGGCGGCGCTCGAACACGCGCTGCGCGACCTGTTCGACGACGGGCCCGGCAATCTCTTCGAACACATCGAGGACACGGTCATGCGTGTCGCGTTCGAATTCAGCCATCGCAACCAGATCCGCGCCGCGCAGTTGCTCGGCATCAGCCGCAACGTGCTGCGTGCGCGGCTGATTCGCGCGAAGGCGATCGCCGCGCTCAAGTAGCGGCATCCGGCGCGCGCCGCCGTTCCGCTCCGGCGCGATCACGTCGCGATCCGTGTCGCGACGTCCGAACCTGATGTATCGTGGCGCCAGGCGTACGCTTCGTTGCCCGCCCCGCATTCGGTCGTCGGTTGTGCGACCGTCCGCGACCGGCAACCGCTCACGCACGATCCTCCGCAACACGAAAGCCGTCCGGCGCCCGTGCGCGTCCGGCCGAGCCCCGTTCACCCGTCCGGAACCCGTCGCCATGAAAAAGCTAGTAAACCGCCCGTCCGACGTCGTGCGAGAGATGCTGGAAGGCATCGCGCGGCAATCGCCGCATCTCGCGCTCCTCGGCGACGAGCACGTGCTCGTCCGCCAGCCGCTGCCCGAGCCGTCGCAGCGGCCGGTCGCGATCCTGTCCGGCGGCGGCAGCGGCCACGAGCCCGCGCACGGCGGCTACGTCGGCGAAGGGATGCTGAGCGCGGCCGTGTGCGGCGAAGTGTTCACGTCGCCGTCGACCGACGCCGTGCTTGCCGCGATCCGCGCGAGCGCCGGCCCGAACGGCGCGCTGCTGATCGTGAAGAACTACACCGGCGACCGCCTCAATTTCGGGCTCGCCGCCGAGCTCGCACGCGCGGAAGGCATTCCGGTCGAAACCGTGATCGTCGCCGACGACGTCGCGCTGCGCGGCCGCGTCGAGCGCGGCCAGCGGCGCGGGATCGCGGGCACCGTGCTGATCCACAAGCTCGCGGGCGCCGCCGCCGCGCGCGGGCTGCCGCTTGCCCGCGTCGCGAGCATCGCGCGCGACGCGGCAGCCGAGCTCGGCACGATGGGCGTCGCGCTCGACGGCTGCACGATCCCGGGCGCCGACAAATCGGGCTTCAGCCTCGCCGATCACGAGATCGAGCTGGGCCTCGGCATCCACGGCGAGAAAGGCGTCGAGCGCCGCGCGCCGCTGCCGGCCGACGCGCTGGCCGACACGCTGCTGTCGAGCATCGTCGCCGATCTCGTGCTCGAGCGCGGCGAGCGCGTCGCGCTGTTCGTCAACGGCCTCGGCGCGACGCCGGACATGGAACTCGCGATCGTGCTGCGCGCCGCGTTCGACAACCTGAGCCGGCGCGGCATCGTCGTCGCGCGCGCATGGGCCGGCACGTTCCTGTCCGCGCTGAACATGCCGGGCTGCTCGATCTCGGTGCTGCGGCTGAACGACGAGCGCGCGGCGCTGCTCGATGCGCCGACGCAGGCGCGCGCATGGCCGGGCGGCGGCATCGCGAACACGCGGATTCGCGTGGCCGCGGACGCGTCGCAGGACGCGCCGCTGCCGCCGCTCGACGCAGCCGGCCGCGCGTGGGCCGCGCGCCTGCAACCGGCGCTGCACGCGGTGGCGCAAACATTGATCGACCACGAGCAGACGTTGACGGATCTCGATGCGGCAGCCGGCGACGGCGATCTCGGCGCGAGCATGCGGCGCGCCGCGCAGGCGATCCTCGAACTACCCGACACCGCGTACGGCACGCCGTCCGGTGCGCTCGCGGCGCTCGGCGCCGCGTTGCGTCGCGCGATCGCCGGCAGCTCCGGCCCGTTCTATGCGACCGCGCTGCTGCGCGCGTCGCGCCGGCTGGCCGATATCGCCGAGCCGTCGCCGCGCGACTGGGCCGCGGCATTGCGCGCGGCGGTGGATTCGATCAGTGAACTCGGCGGCGCGCAGGCCGGCGACCGGACGATGCTCGATGCGCTGGTGCCGGCCGTCGACGCATTCGGCCGCGCGCTCGACGGCGATCGCGATCCCGCGAGCGCATGGGCGGCGGCCGTCGACGCGGCCGAGCGAGGCGCGCGGGAAACGGCACGCATGACGCCGCGCGCGGGACGGGCCAGCTATCTCGGCGAACGCGCGATCGGTACGCCGGATGGCGGCGCGGTGGCCGTCGCGTACTGGCTGCGCGCGCTGCTGCCGCACGTGCGGTAACGGGCGCGCGCGGCCGCGCTCAGACGCCCTCGACCAGCACCGCGCGATAGCGCGCGCCCTTGAACCGGTGCTGGACGACCTTCTGGTATTCGGGGCCGTGATACCACGCGTGCGCGGCCTCCTTCGACGGGAACTCGACGATCACGACGCCTTCCGGGCCTTCACCCTCGAGGGTTTCCTGCGGCCCATAAGCGGCGAGCACCTTCACCGGATGGCCGGCGAGGGTCGCACCGACCTGGCTCGAGTAGAGGTCGAGCTCATGCTGGTCCTGCGTGCTTTCCCGTGTAAAGACGATGTAGGTCGCCACGATATGCGCTCCTGATGAAGGGTGAAAAAAGGGACGCCACGCGCCGCACACTCCGACGAATCCCGCATGGCTGCGCGCAGCTTACCGCCATTCGCCGGCCGGCGCCGCGGCGAGCCGGCCCCGGCCTCCGCCGGCCCCCCGCCACGGCGCGGGAAAACCCCGATCTCCACATCGTCCTATGACATCGGGCATCGCTAATTGGCGGGATTACTTTGATCCTCGTCGGCGCCCGCCCGGGCGCATGCTGATAGCGAGGACCCTCATGCGATACGTGCCATCGTGGACTTCCGTTTCCGCCGCGTCGTCGATTCCCGACGATACAACCACCCAGCGCGGCGACGAGCCGCACAGCCTGCCGCGGGTCGCGATCACGGCCGCCGCCCTCGGCAACGCGACCGAATGGTTCGATTACGGTATTTACGCGTACGGCCTCGCGTACATTTCCGCCGCGCTGTTTCCCGGCAACACGGCCAGCGCGACGCTGTTCGCGCTCGGCACGTTCGCGATCTCGTTCCTGATCCGCCCGCTCGGCGGCCTGTTCTGGGGGCCGCTCGGCGACCGGCTCGGCCGCAAGCGCGTGCTCGCGCTGACGGTCCTGACGATGTCGGGCGCAACCCTGCTCGTCGGCTTGCTGCCGAGCTACGCGACGGCCGGCTGGCTGGCGCCGGCCGCGCTGATCGTGCTGCGCATGGTGCAGGGCTTCTCGACCGGCGGCGAATACGGCGGTGCGGCGACCTTCATCGCCGAATACGCGCCCGATTCGCGGCGCGGCCTGTGCGGCAGCTTCCTCGAATTCGCGACGCTCGCCGGCTTCTCGCTCGGCGCGTTCCTGATGCTCGGCTTCGCGCTGCTGCTCGGCGATTCGGCGATGCATGCGTGGGGTTGGCGCCTGCCGTTCCTCGTCGCGGCGCCGCTCGGCCTGATCGGCTTCTACCTGCGCTCGCGCCTCGAGGAAACGCCGGTGTTCCGCGAACTCGAGGAGCAGGCGCACCGCCGCGAGAAAAGCGTCGCCGCCGCGCTGCCGATCCGGCTGCTGCTGGTGCGCTATGCGAAGCCGCTGCTGCTGCTTGGCGGGCTCGTCGTCGCATTGAATGTCGTCAACTACGTGCTGCTCGCGTACATGCCGACCTACATGCACAAGGAGCTCGGCGTCAGCGAAAACATGTCGCTGCTGATTCCGCTGATCGGCATGCTCGCGATGATGGTGCTGCTGCCGTTCGCCGGCTGGCTGTCGGATCGCGTCGGCCGCAAGACGATGTGGTGGATCTCGCTCGTCGGGCTGTTCGTCGCGGCCGTGCCGATGTTCACGCTGATGACGCACGGCCCGCTCGGCGCGTTCGTCGGCTTCGCGGTGCTCGGCGTGCTCTACGTGCCGCAGCTCGCCACCATTTCCGCGATGTTCCCGGCGATGTTCCCGACCCACGTCCGGTATGCGGGCATGGCGATCGCCTACAACGTGTCGACGTCGCTGTTCGGCGGCACCGCGCCGATCGTCAACGACTGGCTGATCGGCAAGACCGGCAACGCACTGATTCCCGCGTACTACATGATGGCCGCCTGCGCGGTCGGGCTGATAGCGCTGCTGGCGGTGATCGAGACGCGCGGATGTTCGCTGCGCGGCGACACGCTCCCCGGCCAGCCGGGCTGACCCGCGCGCCGGCCGCGCCCGGCTTCCCATAAACGGCAACCATTGCATCGCCCGCCGTCCGGCAACGGACGGCGGGCGACGTGCATTTCGGGCCACCGAAGCCGCGGCCCGATTGTTGTCGTCCGGACAACACGATGTGCCCCCGCGCGGCGCTGTCGGCGTGTGTCGGCCGTCACTACAATCGTTGACACGCTCGACCGGAATCCGGGCGAACCGAAGCGCGGCCTTCACGATCGCGCCAGCGAGCCGCGCCGTGCCGCGCGGCTTACCTCTCTCGACGAACAGGACTACTGAACATGAACGCACCCATCCGCAACGTCCGGCCGGTTACCGCCCGCCTGGGCAACGAATCTTCGGGCGAGCTCGTTTCGTCCCGCTACGCGGTGCGCATCGGCGACGTCGATGTCGTGCTGATCAGCGACGGCGTGCTGCCGCTGCCGACTTCCACCATGTCCACCAACGTGAGCGAAGCGGACCGCAACGCGTGGTTCGACGGCCGTTTCCTGCAACGCGACATGTTCGACTGGGCGCTCAACATCGCGCTCGTGCGCAGCGGCGATCGCCTGATCCTGATCGATTCGGGCGTGGGCGACGGTTTCGAATACTTCACGCGCGCCGGGCGCTCGGTGATGCGTCTGGAATCGGCCGGCATCGATCTGGCCGCGATCACCGATATCGTGATCACGCACATGCACATGGATCACGTCGGCGGGCTGAACGTCGACGGCGTCAAGGCGAAGCTGCGCCCCGACGTACGCATTCACGTGTCGGCCGCGGAAGTGGCGTTCTGGAAGCATCCGGACTTCAGCAAGACGGTGATGCCGGAAACCGTTCCGCCCGCGCTGCGCAAGGCGGCAGCGAGGTTCATGGAGCTCTACGGCGAACACGTCGTGCAGTTCGATCGCACCGTGGAAGTCGCCGCGGGCGTGTCGGCGCGGGTGACGGGCGGGCATACGCCGGGGCACTGCGTGGTCGACATCGCATCGAACGGAGAAAAGCTGACGTTCGCGGGCGATGCGATTTTCGAAGTCAACTTCGACAATCCCGACTGGCAAAACGGCTTCGAACACGATCCCGAAGCGGCGGTCGACGTGCGTCTCGCGCTGTTCAACGAAGCCGCGGACACCGGCTCGATGCTGGCTGCCGCGCACGTCGCGTTCCCGTCCATCGGCCATGTTGCCCGGGACGGCGACGGTTTCCGGTTCGTCCCGGTCGTGTGGGATTACTGAGTGACGGGCGATAGCCGACGCGCGCCGTAGGCGATGCGACGACGGTTTTGCTGAACCGGACCTGCACCCGGACCGGCAAGAAAACACGCCGCCGCACTTGCATGCGGCGGCGTCGCCTCGCGCGCCGGAACGCGCATCAGGATCGGTGACAACTCAC
>NZ_LFZP01000017.1:0-83912 GCF_002925705.1 Burkholderia anthinoferrum | reverse complement strand
GGTGGCGGTGGCGGTGGCGGTGGCGGTGGCGGTGGCGGTGGCGGCGGTGGCGGTGGCGGCGGTGGCGGCGGTGGCGGCGGTGCTGGCGGCGGCGGTGCTGGCGGCGGCGGTGCTGGCGGCGGCGGTGCTGGTGGCGGCGGTGCTGGCGGCGGAGGCCATGGCAATGGCGGCGGCAACGGCAACGGCGGCGGCGGTCACGGCAACGGCGGAAACGGTAACGGCGGCGGGAGCGGCGGCGCCAATGGCACCGGCGGCCACGGCAATGGCGGCGGCAACGGTAACGGCAATGGCAGTGGAGGCGCCGGCAACGGCGGGGCCAACGGTGTCGGCAACGGCAACGGTGGCGGTCGCGGCAACGGCGGCGGTCACGGCAACGGCGGATCGCCCGGCGGCAACCACTGACCCCAGGCGTTGCCCGGGGTCAGAGCATCTCGAGCGCGCGCTTGCTGCGCGGCGGACGGAAATACGCGTCAAGCTGCACGCGCTCGTCATCGCTCAACACGACATCGAGCGCGGCGCGGTTGTCGCGCACGTGCTCGATTCGCGACGCCTTCGGAATCGCGAATACACCCGGCTGCGCGAGCACCCATGCCAGCGCGACGCGCATCACCGACACGCCGCGCAGCCGCGCGATCTCGTCGAGCGGCGAGCGTTTCGGCAGCCGCCCGTGATCGACCGGACTGTATGCCATCGCCGGTATCCGGCGCTCGGCCAGCCACGGCAGCAGGTCGAATTCCGGGCCGCGTCGCGCGATGTTGTAGAGAATCTGGTTGGTGGCGCACGCACCACCGCCCGCCTCGTCGACGAGTTCGGCCATGTCGGCCGTATCGAAGTTGCTCACGCCCCAGTGGCGAATCTTGCCAGCACGCTGCAACGCGTCGAAACCCTCGACCGTTTCCTCGAGCGGCACCGAACCGCGCCAGTGCAGCAGATACAGGTCGAGGCGATCGGTACGCAGGCGCTTGAGGCTCGCGTCGCACGCGGCGACGACCCCACGCCGGCTCGCATGGTGCGGATAGACCTTGCTGACGAGGAACACGTCGTCGCGCAGGCCCGCGAGTGCGTCGCCGACCAGTTCCTCGGTCGCGCCGTCGCCATACATCTCGGCCGTATCGACCAGCGTCATCCCGAGTTCGACGCCCTCGCGCAGCGCGGCGATCTCGTCCGCGCGCCGCGCCGGCCGCTCGCCCATTTCCCAGGTGCCCAGGCCCAGCTTCGGAATCGTCTCGCCGTTCGGCAAGACGACCGTGGCGATCGTGTCTGTCATGCGTTTCCTCGTTGCGGATTCGTGGCCGCGCACCGCGGCCGAAGCATCGGATACGACGCATCAGTGTAGTCAATCGGTACGCCTCCGGCCTGTTACGCGGCAAAAACCGGCTATAACGGCACGGCATGATGACTTAGAATGGCCGCAACCTGATCGATACCCATTGTATGAAGGCACCCACGGACGACCGCTGGCAGGACCTGCGCCCCGACCCCGACAACGATACGCCGCTCTACCTGCAGCTCGCCCGCAAGCTCGGCGATGCAATCCACGACAACCGCTGGACGGCCGGCGAAGCGCTGCCTTCCGAGCGTGTGTTGTCCGAAGCGCTCGGCGTGTCGCGCATCACCGCGCGCAAGGCGATCGCGCTGCTCGTCGAGCAAGGCTTGATCCGCCGCACGCAGGGCGCGGGCAACTTCATCCAGCCGCGCTACGAGGATCCGCTGTCGCGGCTGTCGAGCTTCAGCGAAATGCTCGAGCGCCGCGGCTTCAAGCCGAGCTCGCAGTGGCTCGCGCGCGAAATCCAGCCGGCCAACCGCGACGAAGTGATCCAGCTCGGGCTGTCGCCGGCCGCATCGGTTACGCGGCTGAAACGTCTGCGCCTGGCCGACGGCATCGTGATGGCCGTCGAGAACTCGACGTTCCCCGCGACGCTGATTCCCGATCCGCAGGCGATCGTCGGCTCGCTGTACAGCTATCTCGAAGCGCGCGGCACGCCGATCGTGCGCGCGCTGCAGCATTTCCGCGCGGTCAACGCGACCGACGAGATCGCCGAACAGATGGGCATCGCCCCGCACGACGCCCTGCTGCTGATCACGCGGATCGGCTATACGTCCGACCAGCGCGCGATCGAACTGACCGATACCTACTGCCGAAACGACTACTACGATTTCGTCGTCGAGCTGCGCAAGTAACGCGAGGCGAGGCGCCGGCGCTCACAACCAGCGCTCACAACCAGCGCGCGTCGTCGGTGCCGAGCGGCACGGGCGGACGCGCGAACGACGGCGGCGTCGCCGACAACCGCTCGGCCGGCCGCACGGTGTCGAGCACGCCGAACGGCGACGCGACGCGCTCGATCCGGTCGCGCACGTCGGCCAGCGCGAGATCGGGCGCGTGCAGCCCGCCCGGCACGGCGCCGAACGACTGCAGCCAGCGCCCCGTCTGCGCGAGCGACGTCCGCACGTGCCAGCTTCCCCCTTCGCGCGCCCGCCGGGCGAGCGCGATCATCGCGCCGAACGCCGCGAGATACCCCGTTGCATGGTCGAGCGCCTGGCATGGCAGATGGCGCGGCCCGCTCGCCTGCGCGGCCTGCTGCTCGTGCCATGCGATTCCGCTCGCCGACTGCACGAGGCTGTCGAACCCGCGCCGCTTCGCCCACGGCCCGGCGTGCCCGTACGCCGACACCGACACGTAGACGATGCCGGGCCGCCGCTCGGCCAGCGCCCGCGGCGCGAACCCGCGCGCGGCGAGCGCGCCGGGCCGGTACGACTGCAGAAACACGTCCGTCTCGCGCGCCAGCGCGTGCAGCGTATCGACGCCTGCCGCGTCGCGCAGATCGATCCACGTCGAGCGCTTGCCGCGTCCGTTGTCGATCACGAGCGGCGCGATGTTCGGCAGGTGCGGGCCGTTGACGAGCAGCGTCTGCGCGCCATGCGACGCCAGCGTGCGGCCCGCGACCGGCCCCGCGATGATGCGCGTGAGATCGAGCACGCGCACGCCGGCCAGCGGCCGGCCGCCCTCGCCGCGGCCGATCGGCTCGGGCGGCGCGTCACCGATCCGCTCGATCTCGAACAGCGGCAGCGACGCGATCGCGCGCGCCTGCTCGTGCGCCGCCCATTCGTCAGGCGTTCTGATCAATGCCGCGCACAGGCCGGCGTCGGCCAGCGCGGTATCGAGCGCCGCGCCGTCCCACGTGCGAATCGCCGCGGCGACGTCGGCCGGCTGCGGGCCGCAGCCGAGCACGTCGAGAATGCCGTGCAGGTGATGCGGGAAATTCGCGTGCAGCTGAATCCAGCGTCCGTCGCCCGTCTCGAAGAAGCCGGTGACGGGATGACGCAACTCGGGCGGCGGCCCGTCGTCCACGCGCAGGTAGCGTTCGCTGCGAAACGCCACGAGCGCGTCGCGCACCGACACGTCGACCGATTGCGCCACGCCCGTGCGCAGCCGATGGCATTCGGCTGCCGCGAGCGCAGCCGCGGCGATCGTCGCGGCGGCAAGCGTGCCCACATGAAACGTCGACGGCAACGTCGGGTCCTCCCCGGTCACGGTCGTGCGAGCCAGCGCGTCGCGCTCGCCGTGTGCGAGTTGCCAAAGATGCGCCAATGCGGATTCGGGTGTCATGGTGAAGGAGATACCGTTGAGGAGACGGAATCGAGTCTAGAATTCGCGACAGGCGCGATCAATCTTGATTGCGCGAATCAATACATAACGAATAGTTGTAGCGGTTCCGCGCTTCATGCGCGGCGACAGGAGCAACCGGCATGACGTCCCTCAGTGCGCAGGAAGCCGCCGGCATGCTCGGCGTCAGCGTGAGCACCCTCTATGCATACGTGAGCCGCGGCCTGCTGCGCTCGCTGCCCGACGGCGCGACCAAGCGCCGCCGCTACGACGCCGACGAAGTGCGCCTGCTCGCGCGCCGCCGCGCCGACGCGAAGCGCGCGGGCGGTGTCGCCGAACGTTCGCTCGACTGGGGCGTGCCGGTCCTGGAATCGCGGATCACGCAGATCGCCGACGGCCGCCTGCGCTATCGCGGCGCGGATGCGATCGCGCTGGCCGATACGGCGACACTTGAGGAAACGGCCGCGCGGCTGTGGGATTGTCCGCCCGCGCGGCTGGCCGCCGCGTCGCTCGCATCGACCGGTTTCGACGCGGCGCAGTGGCGCGACTGGGCCCATCGCTGGGCGCCGCTCGCGCCGCTCGAACGCGCGCTGGTGCTGCTGCCGGCCGCGGCTGCATCGCTGCCGCGCCTGTGGGCGCAGGGGCGCGATGCACAGCTCGATTCCGCCGCGTTGCTGCTGCGCGTCGCGACGGCCGCGCTCGCCGGCATCGCGCCGGGCGACGCGCCCGTGCACCGGCAGCTCGCGGCCGCGTGGCGCGTGCGACGGCGCGCCGAAGCCGACCTGCTGCGGCGCGCGCTCGTGCTGTGCGCCGATCACGAACTGAATCCGTCGACTTTCGCGGTGCGCTGCATCGCGTCGACCGGCACCCATCTGTTCGGCGCGATCTCCGGCGGGCTCGCGGCGCTGTCGGGGCCGCGTCACGGCGGCGAGACGTTCCGCGCGGGCACGCTGCTCGACGAAGCGGCCCGTGCCGCCGATCTCGATCGCTACCTCGCGCTGCGGCTCGCGCACGACGAACGCGCGGACGGCGGCCGCACGGCCCTGTCCGGCTTCGCGCACCCGCTATACCCCGACGGCGATCCGCGCGCCCGGGCGCTGCTCGATGCGCTGCACGCGGCGGCGCCCGAGCGGCCGGCGCTGCGCGTGGCGCGCGCGCTCGCCGCGCGCGTCGAAGCGGCGACGGGCCTGCGGCCGGCGATCGATTTCGCGCTCGCGGTGCTGGAGCGCACGCTCGCACTGCCCGACGGCGCGGCGTTCACGCTGTTCGCGGCCGGCCGCACGGCCGGCTGGATCGCGCACGCGCTCGAACAGTACGCGGACGGAAAGCTGATCCGGCCACGCGCACGCTACGTCGGCAGCGACGCGGCCGTGTGACGCCGGCCGTGACGCCACGCGGCGAACGGACGCCACCACGCGGACGCTGAGCGCACGGCCGGCGCCGCGAGCGGGCCGAACGCGAACGTCGCGCCGCGCGGCCCGGCGCCGACCCACGCGCGCATGCCGGGCAGCAACGTCAGCGATGCGCCCGCACCCAGCCAGTGATCGTCGGGCCGGCCCTCGACGGTCACCCACACGTCGCCTTCGGCCACTTCGAGCAGCGTGAGATCGACGATCCGCCACCGGCCGGCCGGCTCGTCGCCGTCCATCACGTAAAGTCGCAGTTCGCGCATGGCAGCCTCCTGGTCGCACGGGTTCGACGACACCAGTATTTCGGACGGAGGCGGCACACGGACAGATACGGCAGCAGACGCTTTCGGCTGAACTGTACTGGCCGCCCGACGGGGACAGGCTTCCCGTGGCACGGCCGGCCGAGGTCGAGTCGGGCCGCATCACATATCGCCCCGAACCTGCACGGCGCGGCGGCTTTCCCTACAATGTCGGCTGTCCCGCGCCACCACCCCGCCCTCATGTTCCAACGCCCGCCCGCCGCCGCTCCCGGCGAAAAAAACCTCACCGTGATGCTCTGGCTCGTTGCGACGGGCTTCTTCATGCAGACGCTCGACGCGACGATCGTCAACACGGCGCTGCCGTCGATGGCCGCGAGCCTCGGCGAATCGCCGCTGCGGATGCAATCGGTCGTGATCGCGTACTCGCTGACGATGGCGGTGATGATCCCCGTGTCGGGCTGGCTCGCCGACACGTTCGGCACGCGACGCGTGTTCTTCAGCGCGATCCTGGTGTTCTCGCTCGGCTCGCTGCTGTGCGCGAACGCGCATACGCTGACGCAACTCGTCGCGTTCCGCGTCGTGCAGGGCGTCGGCGGCGCGATGCTGCTGCCGGTCGGGCGGCTCGCGGTGCTGCGCACGTTTCCGGCCGAGCGCTACCTGCCCGCGCTGTCGTTCGTCGCGATTCCGGGCCTGATCGGCCCGCTGATCGGGCCGACGCTCGGCGGCTGGCTCGTGAAGATCGCGTCGTGGCACTGGATTTTCCTGATCAACGTGCCGGTCGGCGTCGCGGGCTGCATCGCGACCTTCTATTCGATGCCCGATTCGCGCAACCCGGCCGCCGGCCGCTTCGACCTGAAGGGCTATCTGCTGCTGACGATCGGCATGGTCGCGATCTCGCTGTCGCTCGACGGGCTCGCCGATCTCGGCATGCAGCACGCGGCCGTGCTGGTGCTGCTGGTCCTGAGCCTCGCGTGCTTCGTCGCGTACGGGCTGTACGCGGTGCGCGCGCCGCAGCCGATCTTCTCGCTCGAGCTGTTCAAGATCCACACGTTCAGCGTCGGGCTGCTCGGCAACCTGTTCGCGCGGATCGGCAGCGGCGCGATGCCGTACCTGATCCCGCTGCTGCTGCAGGTGAGCCTCGGCTACTCGGCATTCGAGGCCGGGCTGATGATGCTGCCGGTCGCGGCGGCCGGCATGTTCTCGAAGCGGATCATCACGCGGCTGATCACGCAGCACGGCTATCGGAAGGTGCTGCTCGCGAACACGATCATGGTCGGCGTGATGATGGCAAGCTTCGCGCTGATGCGCGACACGGTGCCGGTGTGGGTGAAGGTCGTGCATCTCGCGCTGTTCGGCGGCTTCAACTCGATGCAGTTCACCGCGATGAACACGCTGACGCTGAAGGATCTCGGCACCGGCGGCGCGAGCAGCGGCAACAGCCTGTTCTCGCTCGTGCAGATGCTGTCGATGAGCCTTGGCGTCACGGTCGCCGGCGCGCTGCTGGCGACGTTCACCGGCATGCTGCGCACCGTGACGCCGAGCAACACGCTGCCGGCGTTCCACGCGACGTTCATCTGCGTCGGGATCATCACGGCCGCGTCCGCGTGGATCTTCGCGCAGCTCGCGCCCGAGATCCGCGGCCCGGCGCGCAAGACCGACCCGTCCGAGCGCGCGTGACGCGCGGCGCGCGCCGAATCGGGCCGGCGCGCACCATCGCGGTGCAACGCGACCCGGCCGCGCGCGTACCGGCCGCGCCGGGCGGCCGTACACGGTGCCATGCCGCCGTGCATGCTTCTTGCTGGCCTATTCTGTAGGTAAACTGGCAGCCTTCCTTCGGCCGACATCATGAGCATGATCGAAATCGATCCCCCCGGCTTTCAGCCGCCCCGCCCGGTCGCCGGCGACGACGGGAACCGGCGCACCGTGCTGTACGGCGGCTACACCGTGTTCAGCGTGTTTCAGCCCGTTTTCTCGGTGTCGCACCGGCGCGCGATCGGCTATCACGCGTCGCTGCGCGCGCACGACGAGGAAAACCGTCAGGTGGCGTCGCACGAGGTGTTCACGCAGGCGGCACGGCGCGGCGACCTGCTCGAGCTCGGGCGGCTCGCCGAATCGTTGCATCTCGGTAACTTCCACGCGTTCGACAGCCACGACGAGTGGCTCTTCCTGAGCCTGCATCCGGCCGCGCTGATGGACACCGTGTACGGCGACGCGCTGCTCGCGAACCTGAAGGCGCTCGGGCTGCCGCCGCACCGCGTGGTGCTCGAGGTGCCCGAACAGGCCGGCGGCGAGACGCCGCGCTATGCGGCGATCATCGACGGGCTGCGCAAGGCCGGCTTCCTGATCGCGCTCGTCGGATTCGGCGCGAAGCATTCGAACATCGATCGCGTGTGGCACCTGCATCCCGACATCGTCACGCTCGACCGCGGCATCCTCGCGCAGGCGAGCGAGCACTCGCATCTCGAACGCGTGCTGCCAGGGCTCGTGTCGCTGCTGCACGAATCCGGCCAGCTCGTGCTGATGGGCGGGCTCGCGACCGAACGCGACGCGCTGATCGCGCTCGAATGCGACGTCGATTTCGTGCAGGGCCAGTACTTCGCGGGGCCGAGCGTCGACCCCGTGCAGCCGCAGGCCGCCGCGGGCTGCATGGATACGCTGTCGGCCGCGCTGCGGCTGCGCGTCGCGCAGCGCGAGCGCACGCAGGCGGAACGGCTCGCGCCGTACGTCGCCGCGCTCGAGGAAGCGAGCCGCAAGCTCGGCGCGGGCGAATCGCTCACCGATGCGGCGGCCGCGGTGCTCGGGCTGCCCGAGACCGCACGCTGCTTCCTGCTCGACGCGTCGGGCCGCCAGATCGGCGACAACGTGCTCGCGCGCGGCAGCGTGTCGCAACGCGCGAAGCGCTTCCGGCCGCTGCTGCATTCCGAAGGCGCGAGCTGGGAACGCCGCCCGTACTTCATCGACGCGATGCGCGCGCCGGGCGGCGTGCATCTGACGCCGCCCTACCTGTCGATCAACGAGGCGCACCTGTGCGTGACCGCGTCGATCGCCGCACCGGCCGCGACGGGCATGCAGGTGCTCTGCGTCGACATCAACTGGGAAGCGGCGCTCAGCCGCGAGTAAGTGCCAAGTGCGCCGGCGCGGCGCGCTCACGCGTCGCCGCCCGCCCTGCGCACGATCAACCGGTGCACGCGCTTGCCGGACGATGCGCTGACGACCTCGTGCTCGTCGATCACGCGCACGCCGGCGCCGAGCGCCGCATGCATCCGCGCCGAATCGAGCGGCGTATAGAGGCGGCCGCGCTCGTCGCGCAGCACGCCGTTTCCGGCCACCCGCCA
Source organism: Burkholderia anthinoferrum (assembly GCF_002925705.1). NCBI lineage: Bacteria > Pseudomonadati > Pseudomonadota > Betaproteobacteria > Burkholderiales > Burkholderiaceae > Burkholderia > Burkholderia anthinoferrum. The sequence continues at coordinate 75,304 of NZ_LFZP01000017.1, read as the reverse complement.
GCTCAGGTACAACGTGCCGCCCGGCATCAGCAGATCGGCCAGCCGCGCGGCAGCCGCCGCCGCGTCCGCCTGTTCGAGATGCATGACGACCGTTTCGCACAGTACGTTGCGAAACGCGCCGGACGGTACGCCGGCCAGCGCCGGGAGCGCGGCCCGCTCGAAAATCAGATCCCGATGGCGCCGCCGCGCCTCGTCGAGCAGCGCGGCGCTCGCGTCGTAGCCGCGCACGTCGAAGCCGCGCGATGCGAGCCACGCCGTATCGCGCCCGGCGCCGCAGCCGACGTCGGCGGTCAGCCCCGGCGAGAAATACTGTTCGAGCAGTGCGTACATGTCGTCGGGCGCAGCCTGGTCGAGCCAGTCCTGCGCGTATTGCGCGGCATGGGCGTCGTAGGCATCGAGGGTCGGGCGATCCACCATGGCGATTGCTCCGCAAAGGCGTCGTATGACGCACTCCGCATCTTAGCCGTTGCGTACGGCCTGCGCCGACGGCGGATGGTGCGACGCCGGCCTGCGCGGCCTGCACGCGCGCCGCCGCGCTTTCCGCGTCGTGAACGAGCACGCACAGTCGCGCATTGACCGGCGCCGGCGCACCGAAGCGCCCGCGCCGAACACGCAGACCGGCCCGGCCGGCGCATCAGACAGGTGAATGCGCGCCGCCGTGCACGGGGCCCGCGCGCCGCTCGACTTCGCGGCGCACGTCGCCGCGCAGCCCCGCGAAGAACGCGACCTCGGCGACGACGAACAGCGGCCCGACGATCAGGCCGGTCAGATCGTCGACGAACGCGGGCTTGCGGCCTTCGAACCAGTGCCCGACGAACTGCACGATCCAGCCGACGACGAACGCGCCGATGCCGATCGCGAGCCATTGCGCGGTCGGCCTCAGCGCCAGCGACTGCGCGGCCCACAGGGCGAGCGCGAACAGCACGGCCATCACGATCCCGAACCGCAGGTCGAGACGCAGGTAAAACGCCGCGGACGCGACGGCGAGCAGCAGTGCGGGCGACAGCGCGATGCCGGCCGGCGTCCCGAGCGCCGGCCGCGACAGCAGCACCGCGATCGCGAACACGATCATCGGGATGCCGACCAGATGCGTCGCGATGTTGCGCGCGTCGCGATGGTAGGCCGCATACTGGGAAAGATAGTCTTCGAGGGTCTTCATGGCGTCTCCTGATCGGTTATTGAGCGCTATGATGCGCATCACGCCCGAGAACCGCTGTCAGCTACCCGACATCGCGCGCCCATGCCTTCCTCGCTCGCCCCGTACCTGCCGCAGATCGAAGCGAACCCGTGGTTCGCCGCGCTGCCGCCCCCGCTGCGCGCGGAGCTGATCGCCCGCGCGACGCCGCGCCATCTGCCGTCCGGCCAGGCGCTGTTCCGGCGCGGCGACCCGCCGTGCGGGCTGTACGCGGTGCTGGCCGGTTCACTCACGATAGGCGCGGTCGATCCGCAGGGCAAGGAAGCGCTGCTGACGGTGGCCGAGCCCGTCACCTGGTTCGGCGAGATCGCGTTGTTCGACGGCCGTCCGCGTACGCACGACGCCATCGCGCTCGACGACACGCTGCTGCTGCACGTACCGCAGGCCGCGCTGCTCGCGATCCTCGATACGACGCCGCAATACTGGCGGCAGTTCGCGCTGCTGATGGCGCAAAAGCTGCGCCTGAGCTTCCTGACGGTCGAATCGATAAGCATGATGCCGGCCGCGCAGCGGCTTGCCGCGCGGCTGCTGATGATCGCCGAAGGCTACGGCGGCATCAGCGCCGGGCGCACGCACATCCGGCTGTCGCAGGAAATGCTCGCGTCGATGCTGTCGCTGACGCGGCAGACGACCAACCAGTTGCTGAAGGCGCTGCAGGCCGATGGCGTCGTGCGGCTGCACGTCGGCGAGATCGAGCTCGTGGACGTCGACGCGTTGCGCCGCGCGAGCGGGCTCGGCGACGGCGCGTACTGAACGGCGCGCCACGGCCTCTATCGGCCCCTATCAGCCTGTATCGGCCGCGACGCGCTGCCCGCGGCGGCCGAGTTGCGCTATCGTGGCGGCTCGTTTCCGTCCACCGCGCGCATCGCCTTGAACACGTCGACCGTCCCCGCCCCCGCCCGTCATCCGTGGCCCGTATTCATCGCGTTCCTGCGGCTAGGCCTCACGTCGTTCGGCGGGCCGGTCGCGCATCTCGGCTACTTTCGCGCGGAATTCGTCACGCGGCGCGGCTGGCTCACCGAGCGCACCTATGCCGATCTCGTCGGGCTGTGTCAGTTCCTGCCCGGGCCGGCGAGCAGCCAGGTCGGGATGGCGATCGGTCTCGCGCGTGCCGGCTATGCCGGCATGTTCGCCGCGTGGCTCGGCTTCACGCTGCCGTCGGCGCTGCTGATGATGCTGTTCGCGCTCGGCGTTCACGCGACAGGCGCGCCGATCGAAGCCGGCGCGCTGCACGGGCTGCGCATCGTCTCGGTCGCGGTGATCGCGCAAGCCGTGTGGGGCATGGCGCGCACGCTGTGCCCCGATGCCCGGCGCGTCACGCTGATGGCCGCGGCCGCGTGCGTGGCGCTGCTCGCGCCGGCCGCGTGGACGCAGGTCGCGGTGATCGCGGTGGCCGCGGCCGCCGGTCTCGCGCTGCTGCCGCAGCCGGCACGCGACGCGCACGAACCGTTGCCGCTGCACGTGTCGCCGCGCGCAGGCGTGCTGTGGCTCGCACTGTTCGCGGCGCTGCTCGCCGCACTGCCGTTCGCGGCCCGCGCGCTGCGCTCCGATACGCTGGCCGTCGTCGATGCGTTCTTCCGCACGGGCGCGCTCGTGTTCGGCGGCGGCCATGTGGTGCTGCCGCTGCTGCAGGCGGCCGTGGTCGCGCCGGGCTGGGTCGGCGATTCGGCGTTTCTCGCCGGGTATGGCGTCGCGCAGGCCGTGCCGGGGCCGCTGTTCACGTTCTCGGCATTTCTCGGTGCGTCGCTGCGCGACGCGCCGAATGGCTGGCTCGGCGGCACGATCGCACTCGTGTCGATCTTCGCGCCGTCGTTCCTGCTCATCGCCGGCACCGCGCCGTTCTGGGAACGCCTGCGCCGCAGCGCGCGCATGCAGGCAGCGCTCGCCGGCGTGAACGCGGCCGTCGTCGGGCTGCTGCTCGCCGCGCTCTATCACCCGGTCTGGACCGACACGATCGTCGCGCCGCGCGACCTGGCCGCCGCGCTGGTCGCGTTCGTCGCGCTGGTGTTCTGGCGCGTGCCGCCCTGGGCCGTCGTGATCGCGAGCGCGGCGCTCGGATGGCTGCTCGGCATGGCCGGTTGAGCCGGCCGGCGCGACACGTTCGGGGCGGGACAAAACAAAAAGCCCTCGAAACCGAGGGCTCCGAGGGCCTTGTTCGATGCCGCGCGCCGTGACGGCGCGCAGGCGCCGGACTTACGCGAAGTTCTTCGCTGCGAAGTCCCAGTTCACGATGTTCCAGAACGCTTCGACGAACTTCGGACGCGCGTTGCGGTAGTCGATGTAGTACGCGTGTTCCCACACGTCGATCGTCAGCAGCGGCTTGTCGGCGGTCGTCAGCGGCGTGGCGGCGTTGCTGGTCGACACGATGTCGAGCGAACCGTCGGCCTTCTTCACGAGCCATGCCCAGCCCGAACCGAACGTGCCGACCGCGGCCTTCGTGAACGCTTCCTTGAATGCGTCGTACGAACCCCACTTCGCGTTGATCGCGTCGCCCAGCGCGCCCGACGGTGCGCCGCCGCCGTTCGGCGACAGGCTGTTCCAGAAGAACGTGTGGTTCCAGATTTGCGCGGCGTTGTTGAAGATGCCGCCCGACGACTTCTTGATGATCTCTTCCAGCGGCAGGTTTTCGAATTCCGTGCCCGGGATCAGATTGTTCAGGTTCGTCACATAAGCCTGGTGGTGCTTGCCGTAGTGGTACTCGATCGTCTCTTTCGAGATGGTCGGCGCGAGTGCGTCTTCAGCGTACGGGAGCGGCGGGAGCGTATGAGCCATGGCGATTCCTTCGTTGAGTATGTAGGGAGGCTGTGTTGGATGCTGCCGAGCGTCCGATTGTAGGCGAGGACGAATAACCCCGCAAACTCACGGGCCATTTATCCGCGGTATGCGGAAAAGCGATGCTGGCGCAACGTCCGGCAGGGCGAACCGGACGATGCGCAGCATTCGTGCCCGGCCGCGCGGCATGCGTTGCGATGATCCTCGCGCCTCGCGCGCGACGCTTGCGTCAGATCGTATCGGTCAGCCGCGGCTGCACGTCGGCGAGCGACACGTCGGCCGCGCCTTCGGCGAGATGCACGGTCAGGCGCCGCTGCGGCTTCAGCGCGCTCGGCGCGCGTACCGCGCGGCCCGTCTGCGCATCGATCAACGCCGCATAGCCGCGCTCGAGCGTACGCTGCGGGCTCAGCACCTCGAGCCGTGCGGCACAGGCCGACACACGCGCAGTGTCGCGTTCGTGACGACGCTGCAGCGCGACCGCGAGACGTTGCGACAACCCCGCGAGCGCGTGGCGCGCCTGTGACGCGTCGGGCCGCGCGCGCTGCCAGCGTAGTTGCGCGAGCGCGAAACGCGCGCGCGCATCGCGCACCGGCCGCGATGCCGCCGACGCGAGCCGCACCGCGAGCTGCTCGACGTGCGTGCGCTGCCGCTGCAGCCGCTCGGCCGGGCTCACGAGCCGGCGCGCGAGCCAGTCGAGCTGCTGCGCGCGCTGTTCGAGCCGGCGCGCCATGCCGCGCGCGAGCGCGCGCTGGCGCTCGTCGACCTCGCGCAGCAGCAGCGCCCGCTGCGGGCTCGCGAGTTCGGCCGCGCCGGTCGGCGTCGGCGCGCGCAGGTCGGCCGCGAAGTCGGCGATCGTGAAATCGGTTTCGTGCCCGACGCCGCTCACGACCGGCAGCTCGCTCGCCGCGATCGCGCGCGCGAGCGCTTCGTCGTTGAACGACCACAAATCCTCGATCGAGCCGCCGCCGCGGCACACCAGCAGCACGTCGACCTCGCGCCGCGCGTTCGCGGTCGCGACGGCCGCGACGAGCTTTTCGGCGGAACCGGCGCCCTGCACGGGAGCCGGATAGACGATCACCGGAATGTGCGGCGCGCGCCGGGCGAGCGTGGTCAGCACGTCGCGCAGCGCGGCGGCCTGCAGCGACGTGACGATGCCGATCGCGCGCGGATGAGCCGGCAACGGCCGCTTGCGCTCGGGGGCGAACAGGCCCTCGCCTTCGAGCTGCGCCTTCAGCCGCAGGAACGCCTCGTACAGGCGCCCCTGCCCGGTGCGCCGCACGGCTTCGACGTTGAGCTGCACCTCGCCGCGCGGCTCGTACATCGTGACGACCGCGCGCACCTCGATGCGGTCGCCTTCGCGCGGCGTGAATTCCGCGTATTGGGCGCGGCCGCGGAACATCACGCAGCGCATCTGCGCCTGCTGGTCCTTGATCGAAAAATACCAGTGGCCGCTCGCGGCGCGCGTGAAATTCGACACTTCGCCGGAAATCCACAGCAGCGGAAACGAACGCTCGAGCATCGTCGAAATCGCACGGTTGAGCGCCGAAACGGGAATCACTTCGTCGCCGCCGCGCGTGGCGCCGGGTGCGGAAAAAGGAGAATCGGAAAGCATGGGCGGTCGGATGAATGCTGGCGGCGTCACGATAGTCCGACACGCGCGCGGCGTCCAGCGTCGCCGTATTCGCCGCCACGCGTGGAAGGTGTCCACACGCTGACATTCGTCCGCGTAAAACGCGCGGAAACCGCCAAAAAATCCAGACGATTCTCCGTAACGCCTTGATTTTTATAATTTTTTAAACCTTTCAGAATGATTCTCATCCGATTCGATGCCCGCCGGACGGGCGTTTGAGGCAATCGACCGGGGAGTTCTTCACAGAGTTATCCACAGGCCGGTACGATCCCGCCCCGTCGGCCGGGTCGGCCGGTCGCGCTTGCCGCGTCGGCGTGCGGCGCGCTAGAGTGCCGCCTTCCACGGCCCTGCGGCACGCGCCGCCCAACGGAGAATCCGCCTTGACGAATCCGTCCCTCGCCGCGGCGCACGACGCGCCGCGCCCGGCCCGATGAGCGCGCCCGGCGGCCCGCTCGCGCGGCTCGAAGCGCGCCTGACACGCGAATGGCAGCGGCGCGGCGCGCTCGCGTGGGCGCTCACGCCGTTCGCGTGCGTGTTCGGCCTGTGCGCGGCGCTGCGGCGCACTGCTTACGCGCAAGGCTGGAAGCAGCCGATCGACGTCGGCGTGCCCGTCGTCGTGGTCGGCAACGTGACCGTCGGCGGCACCGGCAAGACGCCGACCGTGATCGCGCTCGTCGACGCGCTGCGCGCGGCCGGCTTCACGCCCGGCGTCGTGTCGCGCGGCTATGGCGCGAACGTGAAGGCGCCGACCGCCGTCACGCCGGCGTCGCGCACGGGCGCGGCCGGCGACGAACCGCTGCTGATCGCGCGCCGCACCGGCGCGCCCGTGTGGGTGTGCCCCGACCGCGTCGCGGCCGCGCAGGCGCTGCGCGCCGCGCACCCGGACGTCGACGTGATCGTCAGCGACGACGGCCTGCAGCACTACCGCCTCGCGCGCACCGTCGAGCTCGTCGTGTTCGACCACCGGCTCGGCGGCAACGGCTTCCTGCTGCCGGCCGGGCCGCTGCGCGAGCCGCTGTCGCGGCGCCGCGACGCGACGCTCGTCAACGATCCGTACAGCGGCGCGCTGCCGCCGTGGCCCGACACCTACGCGCTCGCGCTGACGCCGGGCGCCGCGTGGCACCTCGACCAGCCCGCGCTGCGCCGCCCGCTGTCGCAGTTCGCGAACGAACGCGTGCTCGCCGCGGCCGGCATCGGCGCGCCGGAGCGCTTCTTCGCGACGCTGCGCGCGGCCGGCCTCGCGCCGGCGACCCGCGCGCTGCCCGACCATTACGCGTTCGCCGACAATCCGTTCGTCGACGATGCCGTCGATGCGATCCTGATCACCGAGAAGGATGCAGTAAAATTGGGCGCTTCCTGGCGCGACGCCCGACTGTGGGTGGTCCCCGTCGAAGCCGCGCTCGACCCTCGCCTCATTGCCCTCGTTGTGGAGAAACTCCGTGGACGCTCGCCTGCTTGAAATCATTGTGTGCCCTATCTGCAAAGGCCCGCTCCACTACGACCGCGCCGCGCAGGAGCTGATCTGCAACGCGGACAAGCTTGCGTACCCGATCCGCGACGGCATCCCCGTGATGCTGGTCGACGAAGCGCGCCAGACCGTCGAAGGCACGCCGGTCGACCCGGCCGGCCGCTGAGCCGCCGCGCCGCTCGCCGGCGCGACGATTCGACACCGACGGCCCGGCCCCGACCGGGCCGCCGCACTCCGCCGGGCGACCGGCTTCCGGCGTCGCCCGCCTCGTTCTTCTCAGCGCTTCCCGATGACTCACCCGCAACCCTTCATCGCCGTCATTCCCGCCCGGCTCGCGTCGACGCGGCTCCCGAACAAGCCGCTCGCCGATCTCGGCGGCAAGCCGATGGTCGTGCGTGTCGCCGAGCGCGCGCGCGAAGCGGGCGCGCAGCAGGTGCTCGTCGCATCCGACGCGCAGAGCGTGCTCGACGCGGCGCGCGATCACGGCTTCGAAGCGGTGCTCACGCGCGCCGATCATCCGTCCGGCACCGACCGGCTCGCGGAAGTCGCGGCGGCTTTCGGCTGGCGCGACGACACCGTCGTCGTCAACGTGCAGGGCGACGAACCGCTGATCGACCCCGCGCTGGTCCGCGACGTAGCGTCGCACCTGGCCGCGCATCCGGCGTGCGCGATCGCCACCGCGGCCCACCCGATCCACGACGCGGCCGACGTGTTCAACCCGAACGTCGTGAAGGTCGCGCTCGACGCGCAGAGCGTCGCGCTGTACTTCTCGCGCGCGCCGATTCCGTGGAGCCGCGACGCATATCAGCCGCACTGGCCCGACGTCGCGGCCATGCCAGCGCCGGCTTTCCCGGTCTACCGGCACATCGGCCTCTATGCATATCGCGCGCGTTTCCTGCGCACCTATCCGTCGCTCGCGCAGGCGCCGATCGAGCAGGCCGAGCAGCTCGAACAGCTGCGCGCGCTGTGGCACGGCGAGCGCATCGCGGTGCTGATCACCGAATCCGCGCCCGAAGCCGGCATCGATACGCCGGCCGATCTCGCGCGCGTGCAGGCCCTTTTTCGGCCGGGTTCAAAATAACCCATGGCATAATCAGGCGATTGTGCGAGCCGTCCGCGACCAGCGCGTCCTCGCTTGACCCGCCCGTGGCGCCGCCGGCAGCCGCGCGTCGCTCGAACCGACGCGCCGCATCAGACCGGTCCGCCACGCGCCGTGCAAGCCCCGCGCCCACTGTCGCCGGCACGTTTGTGTCTCGCCACACGAATCTACATACTTGGAGATATCACCATGCGTTTGATCCTGTTGGGCGCGCCCGGCGCGGGAAAGGGCACCCAGGCAAACTTCATCAAGGAAAAATTCGGCATCCCGCAAATCTCGACGGGCGACATGCTGCGCGCGGCCGTGAAGGCCGGCACGCCGCTCGGCGTCGAGGCGAAGGGCTACATGGACGCCGGCAAGCTCGTGCCGGACGCGCTGATCATCGGCCTCGTGAAGGAGCGCCTGAAGGAAGCCGACTGCGCGAACGGTTATCTGTTCGACGGTTTCCCGCGCACGATCGCGCAGGCTGACGCGATGAAGGAAGCCGGCGTCGCGATCGACTACGTGCTCGAGATCGACGTCCCGTTCTCGGAAATCATCGAGCGCATGAGCGGCCGCCGCACGCACCCGGCATCGGGCCGCACGTACCACGTCAAGTTCAATCCGCCGAAGGTCGAAGGTCAGGACGACGTGACGGGCGAACCGCTGATCCAGCGCGACGACGACAAGGAAGAAACGGTCAAGAAGCGTCTCGAAGTGTACGAAGCGCAGACCAAGCCGCTGATCACGTACTACGGCGACTGGGCGCAGCGCGGCGAGGAAAACGGTCTGAAGGCGCCGCAGTATCGCAAGATCTCGGGTCTCGGCACCGTCGACGAAATCCGCGAGCGCGCGTTTGACGCACTGAAGTAAGCCGCGCGTCGCGCACTGGCAGGCCGCCCGTTCCGGGCGGCTTTTTTTTCGCCTGCGCGCGATTTGCACGACCGGCCGCGTGTCGCCACCGCACGAATCCGATGCTCGGCGGCGAAGTGATTCGCGTCGACGGTGTGATCCGGATGCAGCCGAAGCCAATGCACGCGCGCAAGAAAAACGCCCGCGGTGCGGGCGTCATTGTCGCGTACCGGCGCCGGCGCGGTGGTCGCTCAATCCTCGCCGTCGCGCTGCATCCGCTGCCGCAATTCGCTGACCTGCGACTCGACGACGGTCGCGTCTTCCGCCTCCGGCCGCTCGCCGAGATACTGCTCGAGATCCTCGAGCGCGGGGCGCAGGTAGTCGAGCCGCGCATACGCGAAGCCGCGGTCGCGCACCTCGTCGAGCTGCTCGGGCAGCAGGATCACGAGCCGCTGCTGCACCGCGAGCAGCCGCTGCCAGCGTTCCGTCTGCAGATAGATCGTCTTCAGGTTGCGCAGCATCCGCGCGATGATCTCGCGGCTCGTCGCGGGCTGCAGCAGCGCGCGCAACGCGCTGTCGACCGCGCCGGCCGCGCGCGCGACGTACGGCTCGAGCATCTCGACCATCTCGGCCTCGGACAGCGAATGGCCGTTGGTCGGATCGATGATCAGGTCGCCGTCCGGCAGCGTCACGCGCAGCAGGAAATGGCCGGGAAACGACACGCCGCGCGCCGGCACGCCGATCTGCTCGGCGAGTTCCAGGTACAGCACCGACAGCGAGATCGGAATCCCGCGCCGCCGTTTCAGCACCGCATTCAGGTGGCTGTTATCGGGGTCGTAGTAATCGTTGTGATTGCACGCGAAGCCGAGCTCGCGGAAGAAGAAGTCGTTCAGCGCGGCGACGCGGCCCTTCAGGTCCGCATCGTCGGCGAGCCGCCGTCGCAGCCGCGCCGCCAGCATGTCGAGTTCGGCCAGCGTGCCCTGCAGGTCGAGGTCGGGATACGCGTCCTGCGCCAGCGACAGCGCGGCTTCCGTGACGGGCAGACTGTCGTCGTCCGCCACGAGCGTGCTGAAGTAGTCGAGGACGCGGGTCATTGCGGTCGTCACTTGGCGCGCCTTCTGAAGTAAGCGTATTTGAAGCCCATCACCCACAACATACCGAAATATAGTGCAGCAAACAGCACGAGGCACGCAGCCATCAGCGCGATGCGATCGAGCGGCTGCGCGCGCATGCCGGTCCAGTCGAAACTGATCGCGCACCAGTGCATCAGGCCCGCGAGCACGAGCGCCGCGCCGACGAGCTGCACGAAGAAGCGCAGCCAGCCCGGCGACGGCTGGTAGATGCCGCGCTTGCGCAGCCCGAGGAACAGCAGCAGCGAATTCAGGCACGCGCCGACGCCGATGCTCAGCGTGAGGCCCGCGTGGCCGATCAGCGGCACGAACACGTAGTTCGAGAGTTGCGTGACGATCAGCACGCCGACCGCGATCTTCACGGGCGTCTTGATGTCCTGCTTCGCATAGAAGCCCGGCGCGAGGATCTTGATCAGGATGATGCCGACGAGGCCGATCCCGTAGGTCGCGAGCGCGCGCGCGACCATCGTGACGGTATGCGCGTCGAACTTGCCGTAGTTGAACAGCGTCGCGGTGAGCGGCGTCGCGAAGAAGAACAGCGCGAGCGCACTCGGCGCCGCGAGCAGGAACGTGACGCGCAGCCCCCAGTCGAGCAGCGCCGAATATTCGTGCGAATCGGCGTCGACGTGCGCCTTCGACAGGCTCGGCAGCAGGATCGTGCCGAGCGCGACGCCGAGCAGCGCGGTCGGGAATTCCATTAGGCGGTCGGCATAATTGATCCACGACACGGCGCCCTGCCCGAGCCGCGACGCGATGTTGGTGTTGATGATCAGCGACAATTGCGCGACGGACACCGCGAACGTCGCGGGCACCATCTTCGCGAGCACGCGTTTCACGCCCGGATGACGCAGCGCGCGCAGCGGGTTGACGCCGATCAGCGGCACCATGTCGATCTTCTTCAGGCCCGGCAACTGCACGAGAAACTGCAGCACGCCGCCGACGATGACGGCCCACGCGAGCGCGTAGACCGGCACCTTCAGGTGCGGCGCGACGAACACGGCCGCGGCGATGAACGCGACGTTCAGCAGCACCGGCGCGAACGCGGGCAGCGAGAAGCTCTTGTACGTGTTCAGCACGCCCGACGCGAGCGTCGTCAGCGAAATGAACACGATGTAGGGGAACATGATCCGCGTCATCGTGACCGCGAGCGGGAACGCCTGGCCGTCGCCGTGCAGGCCGGACGCGACCGCGAACACGACCCACGACGCGCCGGCGATGCCGACGACCGACAGCACGGCCAGCGCCCACGCGAGCACGGTGGACATCGCGTCGACGAGCGCCTTCGTCGCATCGTGCCCCTGCTGGTTCTTGAACTCGGCGAGGATCGGCACGAACGCCTGTGAGAACGCGCCTTCGGCGGACAGGCGGCGCAGCAGGTTCGGAATACGGAAGGCGACGTAGAACGCGTCGGTGTATTGACTGGCGCCGAACGCACGGGCGATCAGCGTCTCGCGGGCCAGTCCGGTCACGCGCGACAGCAGCGTGAAGCCGCTGACCGTCAGCAGGGCTCGGAATAGATTCATGGGGCGCTTATTATACGGACGTTGCGCGACCCGGCCATCGCCGATGCCGAAAAGCACGGCCGCCGCCCGCGCCCCGCCCGGCGAGCGTTACGTCGAACTTGCCACTCGCTTGATTTTGTTGCTATAATCGCCGGTTTCTGGGCTCGTACATGCACGGCAACTGCCGTTTTCATGTCCCGGCCTCGGTTAAAATCACCGTTTTTTTATGCGCCCCTGGGCAATCGTTCTCAGGGGACGGATCGAAAAGCAGCGCTTGGCCGTCAGGCTCCAAGCTCTGGAAACAGGACAGGATAAGGAACCGTCATGGCTAACTCCGCACAAGCACGCAAGCGCGCCCGCCAGGCCGCGAAGGCAAACTCGCACAACTCGGCGCTGCGCTCGAAATTCCGTACCGCGATCAAGTCGGTTCGCAAGGCTGTTGAAGCCGGCGACCAGGCAAAGGCTGCCGAGCTGTTCAAGGCTGCCGTGAAGACGATCGACACGATCGCCGACAAGAAGATCGTTCACAAGAACAAGGCCGCTCGCAGCAAGAGCCGCCTGGCCGCAGCCGTCAAGGGTCTGCAGGCAGCAGCGTAAATCCGGTGCGCCCGCGCGAGCGGGCGCTCCTGTTTCCTGCGATCACGAAAAAGCCCGCCTAGGCGGGCTTTTTTGTTGCCTGCCGCCGGCGCATCGGGCGCGGCGGCAGGATTTGCGCGGGCTGGCGCAGCTCGCGCCCTCGCCCGCCGGCATCACACTCACTTCTTCGCGTTGTAGTCCGGCAGTTCGCACGCCTCGGTCACGACGAGGTTGTTGTCCTTCGCGAAATTCAGCACGAAATCGAAAGCCATCGGCTCGATGTCGCGCAACCGCGAATCGAGGATCACGCATTTCAGGTCGCCGAGCATCGTCGGGCGCACGTACAGCGAATACTTGAGACGCGCATTCGGCCCGCTCGCCCCCGGCCCGAAGCAGGCCATCACACCGGCCAGACGTTCCGACCAGTCGCTCGGGCGAAACTTTTTCCCGTCTTTCGTGATGCCCTGGATGAAGAATTCGGTCGGAGGGGTTTCAGCCATGTGGTTACCCAAGTGACGGCCCGGCGATGCCCAGGCAACGGCGCCTGGATACGCGAACACAAAGCTGGAGTGGCAAGCGGCACAAGCGTTCCGATATCCCGAAAACGAGGCGTCGATGTGCGCCGCCGGTGGACTGCACCGGATTTGTGCAGCGCACGGCTTGTGTCCGGCAGAGCGCGAAAAGCCTTGCCTGCCGGGCTGGAGAAAACTTTTGGATTATACCGCAGCGCGCCATCGCGCGTCGTCCCGACGCCCGTCTACCCGCACCGCCGGCGACGCGCGGCGACGCTGCCCCGCGTCGCGCCACGGCTCGTCAAAGCACGGAAAATCCTTTATGCTGCTTTGAGTTATCCACACCCGACGGCGGCGCCGTCCGGCCTCGCTGCCGGGTGAGACCCGCCGTATTTCGTTTCATGACCGCCAAAACCATTCGTCACTACCTGCAGTTCAAGGATTTCTCGCTGGAAGACTACGAGTACGTGCTCGAACGCACGGGTATCCTGAAGCGCAAGTTCAAGAACTACGAGACCTATCACCCGCTGCACGACCGCACGCTCGCGATGATCTTCGAGAAGAGCTCGACCCGCACGCGCCTGTCGTTCGAGGCCGGGATCTTCCAGCTCGGCGGCCACGCCGTGTTCATGAGCACGCGCGACACGCAGCTCGGCCGCGGCGAGCCCGTCGAGGATTCCGCGCAGGTCATCTCGCGGATGGTCGACATCATCATGATCCGCACGTTCGAGCAGGACGTGATCACGCGCTTCGCGCAAAATTCCCGCGTGCCGGTGATCAACGGCCTGACGAACGAATACCACCCGTGCCAGGTGCTCGCCGACATCTTCACGTACTACGAGCACCGCGGCCCGATCGCCGGCAAGACCGTCGCGTGGGTCGGCGACGCGAACAACATGCTCTACACGTGGATCGAAGCCGCGCAGATCCTCGGCTTCAAGCTGCGCCTGTCCACCCCGCCCGGCTACGCGCTCGACATGAAGCTCGTGGCGCCCGACAGCGCGCCGTTCTACGACGTGTTCGACGATCCGAACGAAGCGTGCAAGGGCGCCGATCTCGTGACGACCGACGTCTGGACGAGCATGGGTTTCGAGGCCGAGAACGAAGCGCGCAAGCAGGCATTCGCCGACTGGTGCGTCGACGAGGAAATGATGGGCCATGCGAATCCGGATGCGCTCTTCATGCACTGCCTGCCCGCGCACCGCGGCGAGGAAGTGACGGCCGGCGTGATCGACGGCCCGCAGAGCGTCGTGTGGGACGAAGCGGAGAACCGCCTGCACGTGCAGAAGGCGCTGATGGAGTTCCTGCTGCTCGGCCGTCTGAAGCACTGACGCGCGGCAGCGCACACGCGTAAAAAAAGCGCCGGTCGACGATCGGCGCTTTTCGTTTGGGTGCGCCGAAACCGGCGCGCGCTGCGTTACAGGCAGACCGGTTCCGGCTCCAGCTCGACGCCGAACCGCGCGCGCACGTCGGCCTGGATCGCCCGCGCCAGCGCGAGCACGTCGGCGCCCGTCGCGCCGCCGCGATTGACGAGCACGAGCGCCTGGCGGTCGTGCACGGCCGCCGCCCCGAGCGCGCGCCCCTTCCAGCCGCAGCGGTCGATCAGCCAGCCGGCCGCGAGCTTCACGTGGCCGTCCGGCTGCGGATAGGACACGACGTCGGGCACGCGCGCGCGCAGCGCGTCGAACTGCGCGGCGTCGATCACCGGATTCTTGAAGAAACTGCCCGCATTGCCGAGCACCAGCGGATCGGGCAACTTCGCGCGGCGGATCGCGACGACCGCATCGAATACGTCGCGCGGCGTCGCCGCGTCGGGCGCGATGCCGCGCGCGTCGAGCTCGCGCGTGACGTCCGCGTAGCCGAGCCGCGGCGTCCATTGCTTCGGCAGCCGGAACGTCACCGCGACGATCGCGAACCGGCCGCGCCCGTCCCGCTTGAAGAAGCTGTCGCGGTAACCGAACGCGCAGCGCGCGGCGTCGAAACGCTCGCGGCGCCCCGTCGCCAGCTCGACCGCGACCAGCGAATCGAAATACGCCTTCATCTCGAGGCCGTATGCGCCGAGGTTCTGGATCGGCGCGGCGCCGACGGTACCCGGGATCAGCGCGAGATTCTCGAGGCCCGGCATCCCGTGCTCGAGCGTCCACGCGACGAATGCGTGCCAGTTCTCGCCGCCGCCGGCCTCGACGTACCACGCATCGCCGTCCTCGCGCACGACGCGGCGGCCCGCGATCTCGTCGAGCAGCACGACGCCGTCGAAATCGCGCGTGAACACGATATTGCTGCCGCCGCCGAGCACGAGCCGCGGCAGGTTCGCGAGCCGCGGGTCGCGATGCAGCGCCTCGAACTGCGCCGGCTGCGTGATGCGCGCGGCGAAGCGCGCGCGCGCGGCGATGCCGAACGTGTTGTGCGCGGCGAGCGGATGGTCGGGAAGCAGCGACAGGGCGGAATCGTCAGGGGGCATCGGCATTCGCGGTCACGTCGGCCCGGGCGGCGCAGGGCCGGCCTTGGGCAAACGCAGGGGCATCGGTAAAATGGCAAACAGTCCGCAATTATAGCGAGTGCCCGCGCGCGAGCCGGGCACCCGCATCTCAAGGGAGAATGCCATGCCATCGTTCGACGTCGTTTCCGAAGCGAACATGATCGAAGTGAAGAACGCCATCGAGCAGTCGAACAAGGAAATCTCGACGCGCTTCGACTTCAAGGGCTCCGACGCACGCGTCGAGCAGAAGGAACGCGAGCTGACGCTGTTCGCCGACGACGATTTCAAGCTCGGCCAGGTCAAGGACGTGCTGATCGGCAAGCTGGCCAAGCGCAACGTCGACGTGCGCTTCCTCGACTACGGCAAGGTCGAGAAGATCGGCGGCGACAAGGTCAAGCAGATCGTTACCGTGAAGAAAGGCGTGACGGGCGACCTCGCGAAGAAGATCGTGCGCCTCGTGAAGGACAGCAAGATCAAGGTGCAGGCGAGCATCCAGGGCGACGCGGTGCGCATCTCGGGCGCGAAGCGCGACGACCTGCAGAGCACGATCGCGATGCTGCGCAAGGACGTGACCGACACGCCGCTCGACTTCAACAACTTCCGCGACTGACCGGCCACCGGCCCGTCGCGTCATCCGGCCGGGCCCGCACACGCGGCGCGCCCGGCGCGCGGCCCGCGCCGCGCGTTCTCAGGCTTTCCCGCCGTCCTGCGCGCCGCCGTCCGCGGCCGCCTTCTTCTTGTCGCCGATCCGGCTCTCCTGCCCCGCGAGCAGCTTCGAAATGTTGCCGCGGTGACGCCACACGAGCAGCACGCTCATCGCGAGCACGGCCCAGGCGACCGGGTTGTGGCCCGGCGTGCCGAACAGGAACACGTCGAACACCGGCGCGAACACGGCCGCCACCAGCGCCGCGAGCGACGAATAGCGGAAGAAGAATGCGACGATCAGCCAGGTCAGCGCGGTCGCGAGCCCGAGCACCGGGTGCACGGCAAGCAGCACGCCGGCCGCGGTCGCGACGCCCTTGCCGCCCTGGAAGCGGAAGAACACCGGGTACAGGTGGCCGAGGAACACGGCGATCGCGACCCACGCGATCGCGACGTCGGGCAGGCCGAAGCGACGGGCGAGCCAGACGGCGATCCAGCCCTTGAACGCGTCGCCGACGAGCGTCAGGATCGCGGCCTTCTTGTTGCCGCTGCGCAGCACATTGGTCGCGCCGGGATTCTTCGACCCGTACGAACGCGGGTCGGCCAGGCCCATCACGGAACTGACGACGACGGCGAACGACACCGAACCGATCAGGTAGGCAACGAGGGCGGCGAGCAGGATCTGCATGCGGAGGACTCTTCTTTCAACGTATCGGGAAAGGGACGACCGTGCGCGGCAAGCCGGCAGGCCGAAACGGCGCCCATTCTACCGAACGGGCGCGAGGTGCCACGAAGGTGAAACCCTCAGTCGACGCTCGCGCATTGCACGGGCCGCGCGCCGAGCAGCGACGTGAGCACCGCCGGCGCGAGGCTGACGAGGTAGCCGCGCCGGCCGCCGTTCAGATAGATCGTCGGCAATTCGAGGATCGTCGCCTCGACGTAGACGGGCATCGTCTTGCGCGTGCCGAACGGCGACGTGCCGCCGACGAGATAGCCCGAATGGCGGTTCGCGACCTCGGGCTTGCATGGCTCGACGCGCTTCGCGCCGATCTGCCGCGCGAGATTCTTCGTCGACACGGTGCGGTCGCCGTGCATCAGCACGATCAGCGGCTTCGCGTGTTCGTCTTCCATTACGAGCGTCTTCACGACGCTGTGCTCGTCGACGCCGAGCTGGCGCGCCGATTCGCCGGTGCCGCCGTGCTCGACGTATTCGTACGGATGCTCGCCGAATGCGACGCCATGACGGCGCAGCAGCTGGGTCGCGGGGGTTTCGGACACGTGTCTGGATTTGCTCATGGCGGCATTTTAATGGCGAACGATCGGCGGGCGCGCAATGGCGTGCCCGCGCCGACGGTATACTCGCGGCCCGTTTTCCGCCGGCCCGCCGCATCGCCGTCGCGCCCATCATCGTTGCGAACTTCGTGAAGCGCTATTGTCCGATTGGCCGATTGTCGCGCACGCGCCGCCATGGCACGATCGTTCGCAAATATCGTCGGCCGCCGCCGGCCCGTCATCTGGAGACGCCATGTCCTCGCCCATCCGTGCATCCGAATCGCTCGACGTCGATGCGCTGCTCGCCGCGCTGCCGCGTCGGATTGCCGACGTGCCGGCGCACCGGGCCGCGCGGTCGCCCGCGCATCCGGCGCTGATCGAGGATGCGCGCCGGCTGTCGTACGGCGAGCTGGCGCGGGCCGTCGACGCGGCGGCCGCACGGCTGGCGGGCCTCGGCGTGCAAGGCGGCGACCGCGTGATGATCGTCGCGGAAAACTGCGTCGCGCAGATCGTGTTGCTGTTCGCGGCCGCGCGCATCGACGCCTGGGCGCTCGTGTCGAACGCGCGGTTGTCGGCCGCCGAGCTCGATGCGATCGCCGCGCACGCGCGGCCGAAGCTGATCGCGTTCGCGAGCGACGCATCGGCCGATGCGCGCGCCCATGCCGGGCGGCTCGGGGCGACGCCCGCCGGTGCGCTGCCGGTCGACATCGGTGCGTGGTCGTATCGGGTCGATGCGGGCGCGCCGGCCGAACCGGTGGCCGCCGACGGCGCCGCGCAATGCGCGGCGCTGATCTACACGACCGGCACGACCGGTACGCCGAAAGGCGTGATGCTGTCGCACCGCAACCTGCTGTTCATCGCGGCGACGTCGAGCATGCTGCGCCGCGTGTCGCCCGACGACGTCGTCTACACGGTGCTGCCCGTGTCGCACGTGTACGGGCTCGCGTCGGTGTGCCTGGGCAGCCTCTACGCAGGCGCGACGCTGCGGCTCGCGCCGCGCTTCTCGCCGGAAGCCGTCCGCATCGCGCTCGCCGACGAAGGCGTCACGATCTTCCAGGGCGTGCCGGCGATGCACGCGAAGCTGCTCGAACACGTGCACACGCACGGCCATGCCTGGCGCGCGCCGCGGCTGCGCTTCGCGTATTCGGGCGGCTCGCCGCTCGATGCGAATCTGAAGGCGCGCGTCGAGCGCCTGTACGGCGTGCCGCTGCACAACGGATACGGGATGACCGAAAGCAGCCCGACGATCACGCAGACGCCGCTCGACGCGCCGCGCACGGACAGCTCGGTCGGCGTACCGATTCCGGGCGTCGACATGCGGATCGTCGCGCCGGACGGCACCGACGTGCCGCCGGGCGAAGTCGGCGAGATTCGCGTGCGCGGGCCGAACGTGATGCTCGGCTACTACCGCAACGCGGACGCGACGCGCGCGGCCGTGTCGCCGGACGGCTGGCTGAGCACCGGCGATCTCGCGCGGCAGGGCGCGGACGGCGCGGTGACGATCGTGGGCCGCAGCAAGGAGCTGATCATCCGCTCGGGCTTCAACGTGTATCCGGTCGAGGTCGAGCAGGTGCTGAACGCGCATCCGGACGTCGTGCAGGCGGCCGTGATCGGCCGGGCGATCGACGGCAACGAGGAAGTGCTCGCGTTCGTCGAGCTGGTGCCGGGCGCGGCAGCGGACGAGGCGGCATTGCATGCGTGGTGCGCGGAGCGGCTCACGGCTTACAAACGCCCCGCGCACATCCGCGTGCTCGATGCGCTGCCGGCCGCATCGACCGGCAAGGTGCTCAAGCACCGGCTGCGCGAGCTGGTCTGACGCAGCCGCCGCGCGCATCGCGGGTTCGGGTCGCAGCCCGCGCCGCGCGTCACCCGCGCGGGTGGTGCTCCGCATGCAGCGTCTTCAGCCGCTCGCGCGCGACGTGCGTATAGATCTGGGTGGTCGAGATGTCGCTGTGGCCGAGCAGCAATTGCACGACGCGCAGGTCGGCGCCGTGATTCAGCAGGTGCGTCGCGAACGCGTGCCGCAGCGTGTGCGGCGACAGGTGCGCGCGCACGTCGGCCTGCTGCGCGTGACGCTTGATGATGTTCCAGAACTGCTGGCGCGTCATCCCGTCGCCGCGCGCGGTCACGAACAGCGCGTCGGCCGCGCGCGCGCCGAGCAATGCCGGCCGCGCGTCGCGCAGATAGCGTTCGATCCAGCCGTGCGCGACTTCGCCGAACGGCACGAGCCGCTCCTTCGAGCCCTTGCCCATCACCCGCACGACGCCTTCGTTGAGGCCGACCTCGACCGTCTTCAGCGTCACGAGCTCGCTCACGCGCAGCCCGCTCGCGTACATCAGCTCGAGCATCGTGCGATCGCGCAGGCCGAGCGGCGTGCCGATGTCGGGCGCGCCGAGCAGCGCCTCGACCTGCGCCTCGGACAACGTCGACGGGAACCGCGCGCCCTGTTTCGCGGACGTGATCCGCAGCGTCGGGTCGGCGCTCGCGCGATGCTCGCGCACGGCCCAGCCGTAATAGCGACGAAATACGGACAGCCGCCGGTTCGACGACGTCGCCTTGCCGTCGCTGCGTGCGGCGATGTAGCCCGTCACCATCGCCTCGTCGGCCGCGTCGAGCGGCGCGTCGTGCGTCGCGGCCAGCCACTGGGAAAACAGCACCAGATCGCGCCGGTACGCGTCGAGCGTGTTGCGCGCGAGCCCGTGTTCGAGCCACAGCGCATCGCAGAACACGTCGATCGACGCGCGGCTCGCGAGCAGCGCGGGCGATGCCGCGACGGCATCGTCGTCGGCCGCGGGGGAAATCATCGGTTCGCTCATCGGTATGGCACGCCCTCGTGCGCGAGCAGCCAGCGCTTCACTCGCTGGTAATAGCCGTTGTCGTCGTGGTTCGCGAACCCGCCGAGGCCGCCCGCCGCGACGACGCGATGGCACGGAATCACGAGCGGGAAGTAGTTCGCGCCGCACGCTTGGCCGACCGCGCGCGGCGCGCTGCCGATCCGCTTCGCGACCTGGCCGTAGGTCAGCACCGTCCCGGGCGGGATGTCGCTGATCACGTCCCACACGCGATGCTGGAATGCGCTGCCGACGTCGGCGAGCGGCAGGTCGAAGCGCGCGGACGCGCGCTCGAAATAACGTTCGATTTGCTGGACCGCGCGCTTCGCGAGCGCCGAATCCGGTTCGACCGCCTTCATCGACTCGGGCAGATAGACGATCTCGCGCACCACCGCGGCATCCGTGCGGATGCCGACCTTGCCGAACGGCGCGTCGATCACTGCGTTGAACATTGCCTTCTCCTGACCGGGGGATGCGCGCGGCCCTGCCCGCGCGCCGACGACACTTTACGCCGCCTTCACGCGGCTCGCAGCGCCCATTCGACATGCTCGCGCACGACCGGCGACGGATCGTCGGCGCGGGCGCGCAGCGCGGCGACGATCGCGTCGCGCGCGGGCGGCGCGAGCCGGTCCGCGCCAGCCCGCAGCGCATTGCCGAGCCCGACCGCGAGATTGCGCAGCCAGCTTTCGTAGCCGATGCGCCGGATCGCGCTGCCCTGCATCCGCGTATCGAACGTGTCCGCGTCCCACGCGAACAGCTCGACGAGCGTCGCACGGTCGAGGCCGTGCCGCACGTCGAAATCGGCGACGGGTGCGGCCTGCGCGAACTTGTTCCACGGACACACGAGCTGGCAGTCGTCGCAGCCGTACACGCGATTGCCGATCATCGGCCGCAGCGGCTCGGGAATGCTGCCTTTCAGTTCGATCGTCAGGTACGAGATGCAGCGGCGCGCATCGACGCGGTACGGCTCCACGATCGCGCCGGTCGGGCACGCGTCGATACAGCGCGTGCAACTGCCGCAGTGCGCGCCGGGCGTCTCGGGCGCGGTGTCGGGCGACGTGCGCGCGTCGGTCGGCAGCGGCAGGTCGACGTAGATCTCGCCGAGAAAGAACAGCGAGCCGGCATCGCGCTGCAGCAGCAGCGTGTGCTTGCCGCGCCAGCCGACCCCGGCCTTCTGCGCGAGTTCGACTTCGAGCACGGGCGCCGAATCGGTGAACACGCGATAGCCGAACCCGCCGATCTCGTGCTCGATGCGCTCCGCGAGCGTCTGCAGCCGGTTGCGCAGCACCTTGTGATAGTCGCGGCCGCGCGCATAGATCGACACGACCGCCGCCTGCGGATCGTCGAGCCGTGCGCGTTCGCGCGTGCGCCAATCGTGCGGCACGAGCGCGCCGGGCTCGTCGTCAGCCAGCGTTTGGGCCGGTAAATAAGCGAGCCGCACGGAGATCACGCGTCGCGTACCGGCCACAAGTTCGGCCGGCCGCGCGCGTTTCATCCCATGTTTCGCCATATAATCCATTTCGCCGTGGTAACCGGCTTCCAGCCAGGCGGCGAGGCCCGCTTCGGCATCCGAGAGATCGGTGTCGCTGATGCCGATCGCCCCGAAACCCAATTCGCGCCCCCACGCCCTGATGCGAGCGGCGAGCGCAGTCAACGCCGCATCGTCGAGCGCGCACGGCGCCGCGCCTTCGGCACGAGTCGAAGGCCTGTCGGATGCGGCGCGTTCCGGTAGTCGGTTCATCGCACTATTTTACGAGAATGCCAGCCACGCCCAGCCAACCGCCTCACGCCATGCTGCCCGCCCCGCTCGCGGAGCGCGTGATCGCGCTCGCCGACGAAGCGGCAACCGAGGCCTTCGGCACCCGCTTCGCGCACGCGCTCGACGCCGCGCGCATCGCGCTCGACCGCGCCCACGCGTTCGACGGGCTGCAGATCCAGCTGGTCGGCGATCTCGGCGCGGGCAAGACGACCCTCGTGCGCGCGATCCTGCGCGGCCTCGGCCACCAGGGGCGCGTGCGCAGCCCGACCTATACGCTCGTCGAGCCGTACGCGCTCGAACGCAGCGACGGGGAACTCGAGGTCTATCACTTCGATCTGTATCGATTCAACGATCCGGCCGAATGGTCGGACGCAGGCTTTCGCGAGTATTTCAATTCCAGCGCGATCTGCCTCGTCGAATGGCCGCAACAGGCGGGCGCCCTGCTCGGCGTGCCCGATCTGGTTTTCTCGCTCGACGTGGACGGCGACGGCCGCGTCCTCACCGTCCGGGCGTACAGCGCTTCAGGAAACGCATGTCTCGAAAGATGTTGATCAAACCGTTCCGCTCGATCGAATCGGCGGCCACCGCGACGCACAACTGGCGGCGCCGTCAGATCCTGCGCGCGGGGGCGTCGACGCTGGTGCTCGGTCTCGTCGCGCCGCGGCTCGCGCACGCGTCGTCGGTGCTCGGCGTGCGCGTGTGGCCCGCACGCGATTACACGCGCGTCACGATCGAATCCGACCAGCCGCTGCAGAATAGCCAACAACTGCTGCAGGGCCCCGACCGTCTCGTCGTCGACCTGAACGGCCTCGACCTCGACCAGGCGCTGCGCGACCTCGTCTCGAAGATCGCGCCGAACGATCCGCAGATCCAGTCGGTGCGCGTCGGCCAGTATCAGCCGCACGTCGTGCGGATGGTGTTCGACCTGAAAGGCTCGGTGAAGCCGCAGGTGTTCACGCTGCCGCCCGTCGGCACCTACAAGTACCGGCTCGTGTTCGACCTGTACCCGGCCGTCGCGCCCGATCCGCTGTCCGACCTGATCGCACAGACGGAACGCAAGGAACTGGCGCTCAACGACACCGCGCGCGCGCAGCAGATGCAGCCGCCGTCCACGCTGGCCGGCCCGGGCACCCCGCCGCCCGCCGCGGGCGACAACAGCGACGCATTCTTCCAGCGTTTCGCGCAGAACACGCCGGCCGCGCCGCACACGCCGCCGGCCGCCGGCACGCCGTCGACGCCCGCGAAGCCAGCCGTCAAGCCGCCGCCCGTCATCGCGCGCCGCGACGACAGCGACGACGACGGCGACACCTACAAGTTCACCGCACCGAAATCGGGCAAGGGCGGCACCGTGCGCCTGCTGACGGTCGCGATCGACCCGGGCCACGGCGGCGAGGATCCGGGCGCGATCGGCGGCAACGGCACGTACGAGAAGCACATCGCGCTCGACATCGCGAAGAAGCTGCGCGCGAAGATCGACGCCGCACCGAACATGCGCGCGATGATGACGCGCGACGCCGATTTCTTCGTGCCGCTGAACGTGCGCGTGCAGAAGGCGCGCCGCGTCGGCGCGGATCTGTTCGTGTCGATCCACGCGGACGCGTTCACGACGCCGTCCGCGCGCGGCTCGTCGGTGTTCGCGCTGTCCGACCACGGCGCATCGAGCGCCGCGGCGCGCTGGCTCGCGAACAAGGAAAACTCGTCCGACCTGATCGGCGGCATCAACATCAAGACCCAGGACGCGGCAGTCAGCCGCGCGCTGTTCGACATGTCGACGACCGCGCAGATCCGCGATTCGCTGCGCTACGGCAACTACGTGCTGAAGGAAGTGGGCGGCATCAACAAGCTGCACAAGGGCTCGGTCGAGCAGGCCGGGTTCGCGGTGCTGAAGGCGCCCGACATCCCGTCGATCCTCGTCGAGACCGCGTTCATCAGCAACCCGGACGAAGAGCGCCGGCTCAACGACGACAGCTATCGCGACGAGATGGCCGACGCGATCTTCCGCGGCATCAAGCGCTACTTCGCCGCGAATCCGCCGCTCGCGAAGAGCCGGATGGCCTGAGCGCCATCCGTTCCCTGCCGCCGGCACGCAGCGCGTGCCGGCGCGTCACGACGATGCCGCGAAGCGGCTCAGCAGTTTCCCGCCGAACACGTTCACCGCGAGCCCGCCCATCACGAGCGCGGCGCCGATCAGCTGCGCTTGCGTCAGATGCTCGTCGAGCAGCAGCGCCGACGACGCGAGCCCGACGATCGGCACCAGCAGCGAGAACTGCGCGACCTGCGCGGCCGGATAACGCGACAGCAGGCGGCTCCACAGCCCGTAGCCGAGCAGCGTCGCGACGAACGCCAGATAGACGACCGCGAAGATCGACGCGCCGTCGAGCCCGGCGAGCGCGGTCGCGATCCGCCGCGGCCCCTCGAACCACAACGACAGCAGGAAGAACGGCACGGGCGGCACGAGGCTCGCCCACACGACGAGCGACACGAGGTTCGCCTTCCCGACCTTCTTCGTGACGATATTGCCGAAGGCCCACATCGCGGCCGAGCAGATCGTCAGCAGGAAGCCCGCGAGCGTCATCGCACGGCCGCCCTGCGCGGCGATCACGACGAGGCCGCCCGCGGCGATCGCGAGCCCGATCAGGTTCTGCACGCGCAGCCGCTCGCCGAGGAACAGCATCGCGAACACCAGCGTGAAGAACGCCTGCGACTGCAGCACGAGCGACGCGAGGCCGGCCGGCATGCCGACGTACATGCCGGTGAACAGGAACACGAACTGGCCAAGCTGGATCGTCGCGCCGTACAGCACCAGCAGCCGCCACGAAATCTGCGGCCGGCGCACGAAGAAGACCGCCGGCACGGCCGCGAGCGTGAAGCGCAGCGCGCCGAGCAGCATCGGCGGCATGCCATGCAGGCCGACCTTGATCACGACGAAGTTCACGCCCCACGCCAGAATCACGACCAGCGCGAGCAGCAGATCCTTCGGGGCCATCATCGGCGTCTCCTCGATTGTCGAATCGTCATTGTGAAGCCGGTCAGTCTACCGGGTTTCGCCGCCGCGCCGGATACCCGCGCGGCGCGCATGGAATCGGCAGCGGGCGCAGCGGCTCGCGCGACGCGGTGGACACCGCACGATGCGTGCCCGCCACGGCCGCATCGCGCCGCCAGTACAATGACCGGCAATCCAGCCGTTCCCCACGAGGCCCGCCATGACCGACTCGATCAAAGCCTTGCTGAAGCCGCACGTGCGCGACATCGGCAACCTGCAGGTGCGCCGCACACTGCCCGCGCTCGCCGCACGCCTCGTCGGCCCGTTCATCTTCTTCGATCACATGGGGCCCGCCATGCTGCCGGCCGGCACGGGGCTCGACGTGCGCCCGCATCCGCACATCGGGCTCGCGACGGTCACCTATCTGTTCGACGGCGCGATCCTGCACCGCGACAGCCTCGGCTCGCGGCAGGAAATCGTGCCGGGCGACGTGAACTGGATGACGGCCGGCCGCGGGATCGTCCACTCGGAGCGCACGCCCGACGCGCAACGCGCGAGCGGCCACACCGTGCACGGGATCCAGACCTGGGTCGCGCTGCCGAAAGCGCACGAGACGACCGAGCCGTCGTTCGAGCACCACGCGGCCGACACGCTGCCCAAGCGCGACGAAGACGGCGTGGCGCTGACGGTGATCGCCGGCGACGCGTTCGGGCTGCGCTCGCCCGTGACGACGTTCTCGCGCACGCTGTACGTCGCGGCCGAATTCGCGGCCGGCGGCCGGCTCGAACTCGATGCGTCGCACGAGGAGCGCGCGGTCTACGTGGTCGACGGCGAGCTCGCGATCGACGGCGCGCCGGTGCCGGCCGAACGGATGGCCGTGCTCGCGCCGGGCGCGAGCGTCACGCTGACGAGCGGCAGCGGCGCGCGCGCGATGCTGCTCGGCGGCGACCGGATGGACGGCGAACGCTTCATCGAGTGGAATTTCGTCGCGAGCAGCCGCGACGCGATCGAACGCGCGAAAGCGGCGTGGACGCGCCAGGAGATGGGCAAGGTGCCCGGCGAGACCGAATGGATTGCGCTGCCCGAAGCGAAGCCGCGTTGAAAAAGCGGCGCACCGCCCCCACCCTGACGATATTCGAACGGAAGAGAACGCCATGGACACCACGCTTGCCACATTCGAGAAAGACGTCATCGAGGCGTCGCTGGACACGCCCGTGCTGGTCGACTTCTGGGCGCCGTGGTGCGGCCCCTGCAAGACGCTCGGCCCGCTGCTGGAAAAGCTCGAAGCCGACTACGCAGGCCGCTGGAAGCTCGTGAAGGTCAACGTCGACGAGAATCAGGAGCTCGCCGCGCACTTCCAGACGCGCAGCATCCCGCACGTGATCGCGTTCGCCGACGGGCGGCCGGTCGACCAGTTCGTCGGCGTGCTGCCCGAAGGGCAGTTGCGCGCGTTCCTCGACCGCCTGCTGCCGGCCCCCGAGGAAGCCGAACGCCGCGCCGCGCAGTACGCGATGGCCGAACAGCGCTTCGACGATGCGCGCGCGCACCTCGAAGCGGCGCTCGCGCTGAACCCCGGCTACGACGACGCGCGCCTCGACCTGATCGAGCTGCTGCTCGCGCGCAACGAAGTCGATGCCGCACGCGCGGAGACTGAGCGCCTGTCGCCGCAAACCGTGCAGAACGGCGACCCGCGCTACCAGGCGATCAAGACCCGTTTCGACGCGCTCGACGCCACGGCCGACCTGCCGCCGACCGACGCGCTCGAGGCGCGCATCGCGGCGAACCCGGCCGATCTCGACGCGCGCTTCGACCTCGCGCAGAGCCTGATCGCGCGGCGCGCGTACGAAGGGGCGCTGGAACAGTTGCTGGAAATCGTGACGCGCGATCGCGCGTACGGCGACGATCTCGGCCGCCGCACGATGATCTCGGTGTTCGAACTGGCCGGCGATCGCCCCGACCTCGTCGCCGCGTGGCGACGCAAGCTGAGCATGGCGCTCAACTGACCCGACGCACGACCGGCCGGGCCGCCACGGCCCGGCTGCATCGGCCTATCGCTCGCGGCACGTCACCCGCGCCGCGGCATCGTCGTTGCGTGCCCGCGCGCCGCGCGCTCAGCCGGCCGCCCGTGCCGCGATCGCCCGCAGCGCATGCGCGGCCGCCGCGAAACCGAAGCTCGCGGTCACGCACACGCTCGAACCGAAGCCCGCACAGTTGAGCCCCGCGACGTGCGCGGCGGCGGACGGCTCGGCGCCGTCCTCGATGTCGCAGGCCGCCGCTTCCGGATAGATCAGCGGCTCGTCCGAATACACGGCGCTGACCTTGAAGCGCGCCTTCGGCCCGCGCGGAAAGCCGTGCTGCTTGCGCAACTGCGCGCGGACCTTCGACAGCAGCGGATCCTGAATCGTCAGCGCGAGATCGTCGATGCGGATGCGCGTCGGGTCGAGCTGCCCGCCCGCGCCGCCGACGACGATCAACGGCTGCCGTTTCGCGACGCACCACGCGATCAGCGCGACCTTCGTGCGCACGCTGTCGATCGCATCGATCACGTAGTCGAAGCCGCCGCCGAGCAGCGCGTCGAAATTGTCGGGTTCGACGAAATCCTCGACGCGGTTCACGCGGCATGCGGGATCGATCAGCGCGATGCGCTCGGCCATCGCGTCGACCTTCGGCTTGCCGTAATTGCCGTCGAGCGCATGGATCTGCCGGTTCGTGTTGCTTTCCGCGACGTTGTCGAGATCGATCAGCGTCAACGTGCCGACCGCGTTGCGCGCGAGCGCCTCGGCCACCCACGACCCGACGCCGCCGATCCCGATCACCGCGACGTGCGCCCGCTCGAACGCGGCGGCCGCCGGCGCGCCGTACAGGCGCGCGACGCCGCCGAAACGCCGCGCGCGATCCACGTCAAGCTGGATTTCCGGGGTCGGGGTAAGATCGGAAGAACTGGGCGGGGCAGCGTCGGCGGCGGACATGGCAGCAAGGAAAACGTAAGTCGTGCAGCCCTCTATTCTGCCTGAACTCCCCCGCTCGCACGCGCCACCGCGCACGCACGATTCTCGCGCGTTCGCTATACTGGCCCCAGATTGAAGCGTTTGCATAACATGACGACTCTCGCCGATCTTCGGATCAACTATTCGCGCGCTTCGCTCGACGAAGCCGATGCCGCCCCCGACCCCTTCGCCCAGTTCGATCGCTGGTTCAAGGAGGCGCTCGCCGCCAAGCTGCCCGAGCCGAACACGATGACGCTCGCGACCGTCGGCGCCGACGGCCGGCCGTCGGCCCGGATCGTGCTCATCAAGGGCGTCGACGAACGCGGGTTCGTCTTCTTCACCAATTACGAAAGCCGCAAGGGGCACGATCTGGCCGTGCATCCACACGCCGCGCTGCTGTTCTATTGGATTGAGCTCGAGCGCCAGGTACGCATCGAAGGCCGGATCGAGAAAACCAGCGCGGAAGAAAGCGACCGCTATTTCGCGTCGCGCCCGCTCGGCTCGCGCATCGGCGCGTGGGCGTCGGACCAGAGCACCGTGATCGACAGCCGCGCGACGCTCGAAGCGCGCGAAAAGGCCGTCGGCGAACGCTACGGCGACAACCCGCCGCGCCCGCCGCACTGGGGCGGCTATCGCCTCGTGCCCGACGCGATCGAATTCTGGCAGGGCCGCCCGTCGCGGCTGCACGACCGCCTGCTCTATACGCGCGACGCCGCGGCGGCGCCGGGCTGGACGATCTCGCGCCTGTCGCCGTAAGCGCGGCGCCGGCGCACGCCGGTCGTGTCTCGTGTTGCATCCGGGCGCCCGCGCCGCAAGCGGTGGGCGCCGGTCAAGATACTTGGCTGTATTCGATTCAACGAACAAACGGAGAATCCAAATGTTCTGGGAAAAGAAGCTGGCACAGTGGGCGGATGAAGTACGGGCGAAAGCGAACATACCGGCGCGCCTCGTGCTGTGGAACGGCGATCAACTCGATTTCGGCACCTTCAGCGCGCCGCAGGTCACGCTGAAGGTGAACAGCGCGTCGGCGCTGCCACTGCTGCTCGAACCGAGCCTCGACAACCTCGGCGAGGCATACGTGAAGGGCAAGATCGATATCGAAGGCAAGCTGTCGGACATCATCAACATCGGCTACTCGCTCGCGCGCAGCACCGTGACGAGCGCGAGCAAGCTCGCACGCGTGAAGCGCTACTTCAATCACACGAAGAGCACCGACAAGAAAGCGATCCAGTACCACTACGACGTCTCGAACGAGTTCTACAAGCTGTGGCTCGACGAGAACATGGTGTACTCGTGCGCGTATTTCGAGAACGGCGACGAGGATCTCGCCACCGCGCAGATCAAGAAGATCGACCACATCCTGACGAAGATCCAGCTGCAGCCCGGCCAGCGCCTGCTCGACATCGGCTGCGGCTGGGGCGCGCTGGTGCTGCGCGCCGCGCAGAAGTTCGGCGCGACGTGTCTCGGCGTGACGCTGTCGCAGAACCAGTTCGACCTCGCGACCGCGCGCGTGAAGGCGGCGGGGCTCGAAGACAGGATCGAGATTCGTCTGCAGGATTACCGCGAGATCGAAGGCCAGTTCGACCGCATCACGAGCGTCGGGATGTTCGAGCACGTCGGGCGCAAGAACCTGCCGCTCTATTTCTCGCGCATCCGCGAGCTGCTGACCGACGACGGCATCGCGATGAACCACGGGATCACGTCGACCGACGCGGAAAGCGGCGAAACCGCGCTCGGCGGCGGCGAATTCATCGACCGCTACGTGTTCCCCGACGGCGAGCTCCCGCACATCAGCCTCGCGCTCGAAGCGGCGCAGCGCGGCGGGCTCGAGGCGGTTGACGTCGAAAGCCTGCGCCGGCACTATGCGCGCACGCTCGACATCTGGACGGAAAACTTCGAGGCGAAAGCCGAGGAAGCGCGAAAGCTCGTCGACGACGAAAAATTCCGCATCTGGCGCGTGTATCTCGCCGGCTGCGCGTATGCGTTCGAGCACGACGACGTGTCGATCTTCCAGATCGTGTGCCGCAAGGCCGGGCGCAGCGCGAAAACGCTGCCGTGGTCGCGGCGCTATATGTACGAACACGCGCTGCCGCGCTAGGCGGCGCATCACGCTGGGCATGCATGGGTGACGGCAGGACGCGGCGCAAGGCGCCGCCACAACGACAGCGGCACGACGACACCGACGAGTCGCACGCCGACGGGCAGTTCGACCTGTTCGGCGTGCCGACGGACACTGCACGCACGTCGCCAGCGGACGGTGACCGCTCCGCCAGCCCCGATGAGCCCGTGACGCCGGACGCAGCGAAGGACCCGCGACCGGCGCCGCCCGCCCGTACGATCTCCCGCCCCGCCGCCGAAGACGCACCCGCCCCGTCGTCCGGCCTGCTGTGGGACGAACCGCCGTCGGCGGCCGCCCCGCCGAAGAAAGGCCGCCGCAAGCGCGGCGTGCTGCCCGCGCCGATCTCGGCGGACGTCGCCGAAGTCGCGGCCGGCCTGCCGCCGAACGTGCGGCTCGGCACGTCGTCGTGGTATTTCCCCGGCTGGAACGGCATCGTCTACGACGGCGACTTCGCGCAGACGAAGCTGTCGCGCGAAGGGCTCGAAGCGTATGGCGCGCATCCGCTGCTGAAAAGCGTGAGCCTCGACCGGTCGTTCTACGGCCCGCTGTCGGTGGCCGACTACCTGCGCTACGCGCAGCAGGTGCCCGACGATTTCCGCTTCGTCGTGAAGGCGCCGGCCGCGGTGACCGACGCGGTGATCCGCGGCCGGCGCGGCGAGCCGTCCGGGCCGAACCCGACGTTTCTCGATGCGCCGCTCGCGACCCGCGAATTCGTCCAGCCGTGCCTCGACGGGCTCGGCCGGAAAGCCGGCGTGCTCGTGTTCCAGTTCTCGCCGCTGCCCGATCAACTGCTCGCGCAGCCGGCCGCGCTGATCGACCGGCTCGCCGCGTTCTTCGCGGCGCTGCCGCCGTTGCCGCCGGACGCCGACGGCACGCGCTATGCGATCGAGATCCGCGACGCGAGCCTGCTCACGCCGCGCTTCATCCGCGCACTGGCCGCGCTCGGCGTGCGCTACTGCGTCGGCCTGCACGCGCGGATGCCCGACCCGCTGCGCCAGGCCGCCGCGCTCGCGCTGCTCGACGGCGACGCGCCGGGCCCGCTGATCGTGCGCTGGAGCCTGCACGGCGGCTTCAAGTACGAGCAGGCGAAAGCGAAATACGAGCCGTTCGACAAGCTCGTCGACGAGGATCCGGCCACGCGTTCGGCGCTCGCCGAACTGGCCGCGCGCTACGCGCTGGCCGGCCAGCCGGTGATCATCACGATCAACAACAAGGCGGAAGGCTCGGCGCCGCTGTCGTGCCTTGCACTCGCACGCGAAATCGCCGCCGCGTGCGCGCAGTGGCGCAACGAGGCGGCGTGACGCCGGTTGCCGCGGCCGACGCTCAGGCGCCGCGCAGCGACTTCAGCCGGTGCGAGAACTTCTGCCGGAATTTCGCGAGCTTCGGCCCGATCACGACCGAGCAATAGCCCTGCCCCGGGTTGCGCGCGTAATAGTTCTGATGATAGTCCTCGGCCGGCCAGTAGTTGCCGTCGAGCGGCACGACCTGCGTGACGATCGGCTGGCCGAACACCTGTTCGCGCTCGAGCTCGCGGATCACGTCGAGCGCCGTATCGCGTTGCGCATCCGAGTGCGTGAACACGACCGACCGGTATTGCGTGCCGACGTCGTTGCCCTGCCGGTTCAACTGGGTCGGATCGTGCGTCGCGAAGAAAATCTCGAGGATCTCGCGATAACCGATGCGCGCCGGGTCGAACGTCACGTTGAC
Source organism: Burkholderia anthinoferrum (assembly GCF_002925705.1). Lineage (NCBI taxonomy): Bacteria > Pseudomonadati > Pseudomonadota > Betaproteobacteria > Burkholderiales > Burkholderiaceae > Burkholderia > Burkholderia anthinoferrum. Next base: position 43,810 of record NZ_LFZP01000017.1, on the reverse strand, counting down.
GACTTCCGCGTGGCCCGTGTCGCCTTCGCAGATGTCGCGATAGCCCGGATTGCGCGTATGACCGCCCGCGTAACCCGACTGGACGGCCGTCACGCCGTCGACGTCGAGAAACACGGCCTCCGTGCACCAGAAACACCCGCCTCCGAGCGTCGCGGTTTCAAGCATTTCGTTCCCCATGAAATCAGCCTCTCGTGGATGATGGCAGCCGGCACACGCGTGCCGGCTGCCACGGTTTCGCATCGCCGCTGCCGGCCCGCGGTGCGGGACGCGGCGGCACTCCGGCAAGTATCTCACTCGCGCGCGAAACTGGCAGATCGGCCAGGCGTCGCACGCGACCGGCAGCGTATTTCTCGTCTACACTAGGCACGCGCACGCGGCGGTCACCCCGCCGCGTCAACCCAGCGTCCGATGCATGCCCGACCCCGATGCCAACACCATCTGCCGGAACATCGATATGCACGCCTTAACAGACATCGCCTGCGTCGCGGCCCCGCTCGCCGCTACGTCAATCGCACCGTCGCGGTGGCGCGTGCCCGTTTCACGGAGCGCGCCGCGTGGCAACCCGTCGCCTTTTCCCGCTTTCACGACCTGATGCACGGCATCGCGCGCATCGCCGACGCGTTGCATTCGCCTGCCGCTCGCTCCGCCGGCATGATGCGCGCCGCGCGGCCACCGCAGTCCGCACGTCCGCAACGAACGGCCGTGCGTCCACGATCCGACACCTTCGAGAGACACCACCATGAGCATGCGGCCTGACCCGACGTTTCACGCTTCGCCCGAGCTTGCGATGCAGGCGCCGGCGGAAGAGTTTGCCTATACGTTGTTGCTGAGCCCCGATTTTTCCAGACCCGACGCGCTCGCCGTGATCGACGTGAAGCCCGGTTCGTCGACGTACGGCAAGATCGTGCATACGGTGACGATGCCGAACACCGGCGACGAGTTTCACCATTTCGGCTGGAATGCGTGCTCGTCGTCGCTGTCGCCGCTCACCGGCCATGCGTTCCTCGAGCGCCGCTTCCTGATCATCCCCGGCCTGCGCTCGTCGCGCATCTACGTGATCGACACGAAGCCGCATCCGACGCAGGCGCGCATCCACAAGATCATCGAGCCCGACGAGATCTTCGCGAAAACCGGCTATTCGCGGCCGCACACCGTGCATTGCGGCCCCGAGGGCATCTACGTGAGCACGCTCGGCGGGGCGGGCAAGGACGGCACCGACGGCGCGCCCGGCATCTTCATCATGGATTGCGAAACCTTCGACGTGCTCGGCCGTTGGGAAATCGACCGCGGCCCGCAGGACAAGCACTACGACTTCTGGTGGAACCTGCCGCGCGACTACATGGTGTCGAGCGAATGGGCGCTGCCGCCGCAATTCGAGAACGGGATCGTCCCCGAGGATCTGCTCGCGAACAAGTACGGGCACCGGCTGCATTTCTGGGATCTGCGCGCGCGACGCAACGTGCAGACGATCGATCTCGGCGCGCAGCACCAGATGGCGCTCGAGGTGCGGCCCGCGCACGACCCGGTGCGCGAGTACGGATTCGTCGGCGTCGTGGTCGATACGACCAATCTCGAAGGTTCGATCTGGACCTGGTGGCGCGAAGGCGGCAAGTTCCATGTGAAGAAGACCGCGACGATCCCCGCCGAGCCGGCGCCGGCCGACGAGTTGCCGCCGCTGCTGCAAGGATTCGGCGCGGTGCCGCCGCTCGTGACCGACATCGACCTGTCGCTCGACGACCGCTTCCTGTACGTGTCGTGCTGGGGCACCGGCGAGATGCGCCAGTACGACGTGTCGGACCCGCACCACCCGGTGCTCGCCGGGTCGGTGCGCATCGGCGGCATCGCGCGCCGTGCGCCGCACTCGAACGGCCGCACGTTCGCGGGCGGCCCGCAGATGGTCGAGATCAGCCGCGACGGCCGGCGCGTGTACTGGACCAACTCGCTCTATTCGACGTGGGACGACCAGTTCTATCCGGACGGCGTGCCGGCCGCGCAGGTGCTCGCGCACGCGGGGCCGGACGGCGGGCTGACGCTCGCCGACGACTACTGGGTCGAATTCCCCGACGGCTATCGCGCGCACCAGATCCGGCTCGAAGGCGGCGACTGCTCGACCGACTCGTTCTGCTATCCGTCGGTCAAGCGTTGAGCGCCGGGCTTCATGCGCCGTTCGCGCTGTGGGCAGCCGTGCTCGCGAGCGGCGTCTATCACGGGCTCAACCCGGCGATGGGCTGGCCGCTCGCGGTGTCGAACGCGCTGATGACGCGCCGCGGCGGCGCGCTCGTCGCGGCGCTCGGCTATCTCGCGCTCGGTCATGCGCTCGCCGTCTTCACGGTGATGCTGCCGTTCGGGCTGCTCGCCGCGCTGCTCGCGTGGCAGACGGCGATCCGCGTCGGCGCGAGCGCGCTCGTGATCGGCTTCGGCGCGGTGCTGCTGATCCGGCGCCGGCATCCGCGGGCGCTCGCGCGGATTCCGCCGGCGCGGCTCGGCCTGTGGTCGTTCGCGGTCGCGCTCGCGCACGGCGCGGGGCTGATGCTCGTGCCGATCTACCTCGGCCTCTGCGGGCTCGACCGCGATGCCGGCCACCGCGCGGCGGCGATGCTCGTCGATGCGCATCTCGGGATGGCGCTCGTCGTCGCGGCCGTGCACGCGGCCGCGATGATCGCCGCCGGCGGCGGGCTCGCATGGCTCGTGTACCGCTATCTCGGGCTGAAGTTCGTGTCGCGGAGCTGGTTCAATCTCGACACGGTGTGGGCGTCGAGCCTGATCGTGACGGGGGCGCTGTCGCTCGGGCTGGCGGCGGCGCGATAGCGCGGGTCGCGCTGCGATGCAATGCCCTGCAGCGCAATCCGGCGTCGGGACGAACGGCCGCACCGTCAAAAAGCGTGACGGAACCGCGATGCCGGCCGCGCGCCGCACTGTTCGCTACGTCACCCTGCCGTCACGACGCGCCGCCCGACCGGGCCCGGCGGCCCCGATTCCGCTAAAATCGGGCCATGCGCACCCCTTCCTCATCGACCGCCTTGTCGTCTTTCGTCCGCCGCGCCCGTCGCACCCGCGCCGTGCCGCGCCCGCCCGTCCCGTTCCGGATGGCTGCCCGATGAGCCACGCCAATCCGCCGGATTTCGACTCGGCCGCCTTCCGGCAGGCGCTCGGCCAGTTCGCGACGGGCGTGACGGTGATCACGACGCAGGCGCCGTCCGGCCAGTTGATCGGCATCACCGCCAGCTCGTTCAATTCGGTTTCGCTCGATCCGCCGCTCGTGCTGTGGAGCCTCGCGCACAAATCGGCGTCGACGCCGGTGTTCCGCGGCAACAGCCATTACGTGGTGAACGTGCTCGCGGCGTCGCAGCTCGACCTGTGCAAGCGCTTTTCCACCTACAAGGGCGACCGCTTCGAAGGGATCGCGCACGCGGCCGGCAACTCGGGGATGCCCGTGCTCGACGGCGCGCTCGCGTGGTTCGAATGCCACAACCGCAGCCGCTACGACGAAGGCGACCACGTGATCTTCGTCGGCGAAGTGGAGCGCTGCGGCGTGCGCGCCGTATCGGACGCCGCCCCGCCGCTCGTGTTCCACGGCGGCGGCTTCCACGGCCTCACACCGCTTTGATCGCCCCCGTGCGCGCGAGGCCGACCGGCGCGCCGGCTTCGTCCTTCAGCGTCTGCAGCACGATGTTCGAACGGATGTCCATCACGCCCGGCGCCTTGTACAGGCGGTTCAGCACGAAATCCGAATAGTGCTTGAGGTTGTGCGCGAGCACGCGCAGCAGATAGTGGCTCTCGCCCGTCACGACGAACGCGCCGACCACCTCCGGCCATTCGCGCAGCGCTTCCGCGAAGCGCTCGTGCCATTGATTCTCTTCGTTGCGCATCGACACCTGCACGAACGCCTCGAGCTCGAAGCCGAGCTTCTCGCGGCTCAGGCACGCGCGATAGTGCTCGATCACGCCCTGCTCCTCGAGCAGGCGCATGCGGCGCAGGCAGGCGGATGGCGAAAGCGAAATGCGTTCGGCCAGGTCGAGATTGCTGATTCTGCCCTCCTCCTGCAATACCGCCAGAATCCGGCAGTCGGTGGCATCGAGCGTGATCGCGTGCATTTTTGGTCCCCGTTTTCCCTCTGAGTCGAATTATCTGCCAATCCGGCGGATTGTCCATGTTTATTTCGCAAGCACTTTCTGCGAGCGTCCACCTATCATTCGATGCATCGATTCACGATTCGTCATGCCATGGACACACTCTGGGACATCTCGCCGCCCGTCAGCCCCGCCACCCCCGTGTGGCCGGGCGATACGCCGGTTTCCGTCGAGCGCGTGTGGCGGATGGAGGCCGGTTCGCCGGTCAACGTCGCGCGCCTGACGCTGTCGCCGCACACGGGCGCGCACTGCGACGCGCCGCTGCACTACGACGCCGACGGCGCGCCGATCGGCGCGGTGCCGCTCGACACCTATCTCGGCCCGTGCCGCGTGATCCATTGCATCGGCGCGGCGCCCGTCGTGCGGCCGGCCGATATCGCGGCCGCGCTCGACGGCGTGCCGCCGCGCGTGCTGCTGCGCACGTATGCGCGCGCCGCGGTCGAACGATGGGACAGCCATTTCTGCGCGGTCGCGCCCGACACCGTCGATCTGCTCGCCGCGCATGGCGTCAAGCTGATCGGCATCGACACGCCGTCGCTCGACCCGCAGGAATCGAAGACGATGGATGCGCACCATCGCGTGCGCGCGCACCGGATGGCGATCCTCGAAGGCATCGTGCTCGACGACGTGCCGCCCGGCGACTACGAATTGATCGCGCTGCCGCTGAAATTCGCGACGCTCGACGCGAGCCCCGTGCGCGCGGTGCTGCGCGCGCTGCCCGCACGCGCCGCCTGACTACCCCGACCCACGACCCCACATCATGATGATCAAGACCCGTGAAGACGCGCTCGCGCTCGACCGCGACGACCCGCTGGCGCCGCTGCGCGACCAGTTCTCGCTGCCCGACGGCGTGATCTACCTCGACGGCAATTCGCTCGGCGCGCAGCCGCGCGCGTCGGCCGCCCGCGCGCAGCAGGTGATCGGCGCCGAATGGGGCGAAGGCCTGATCCGCAGCTGGAACACGGCCGGCTGGTTCGCGCTGCCGCGCCGCCTCGGCGACAAGCTCGCGACGCTGATCGGCGGCGCGCCCGGCGAAACGGTCGTGACCGACACCATCTCGATCAACCTGTTCAAGCTGCTGTCGGCGATGCTGCGCCACCAGGCCGAGCGCGCGCCCGAGCGCCGCGTGATCGTGTCGGAGCGCTCGAACTTCCCGACCGATCTGTATATCGCGCAGGGGCTGATCGAACAGCTCGGCGGCGGCTACGAGCTGCGCCTGATCGACGATCCGGCCGACCTGCCCGGCGCGCTCGGCGCGGACACGGCCGTCGCGATGATCACGCACGTGAACTACCGCACCGGCTACATGCACGACATGCCGGCCGTCACGCAGCTCGTGCACGACGCGGGCGCGCTGATGCTGTGGGATCTCGCGCACTCGGCCGGCGCGGTGCCGGTCGACCTGAACGGCGCACGCGCGGACGGCGCGGTCGGCTGCACGTACAAGTACCTGAACGGCGGCCCCGGCTCACCCGCGTTCGTGTGGGTGCCGCAGCGTCACCTCGCGCATTTCTCGCAGCCGCTGTCGGGCTGGTGGGGCCATCGCGCGCCGTTCGCGATGCAGCCGGGCTTCGCGCCGGATCCGGGCATCGCGCGCTTCCTGTGCGGCACGCAGCCGATCGTGTCGATGTCGATGGTCGAATGCGGGCTCGACGTGTTCCTGCAGACCGACATGGATGCGATCCGCCGCAAGTCGCTCGCGCTGACCGACGCGTTCATCGCGCTCGTCGAAGCGCGCTGCGCGGGCCTGTCGCTGAAGCTCGTCACGCCGCGCGCGCATCACCAGCGCGGCTCGCAGGCGAGCTTCGAGCATCCGCACGGCTACGAAGTGATGCAGGCGCTGATCGCGCGCGGCGTGATCGGCGACTACCGCGAGCCGTACGTGCTGCGCTTCGGCTTCACGCCGCTCTATACGCGCTTCGTCGACGTGTGGGATGCGGTCGAGACGCTGCGCGACATCCTCGCCACCGATGCGTGGAAGGCGCCCGAATTCGCCGAACGCGGCGCGGTGACCTGAGCGGTCTTGCGCGGCGCGCCGCCGTTGCAGGCGGCGCATGCGCCGCGCGTTCGTCATTCAAATCTGGAGAAAGTCGTGAATTCTGGTCATATGCAGCCGCCCGGCGGCGACGCGCCGGCAGGCTGCCCGTTCTCGGGCGCACGCGCCGCACAACCGGCGCAAGCCGCGCATGAAGCGCCGCACGTGCCGGGCGAGGCCGACACGCAAGCCGGCTGGCACAACGCGCAACTCGATTTCTCGAAGTCGATGAGCTACGGCGACTACCTGTCGCTGAATTCGATCCTCGACGCGCAGCATCCGCTGTCGCCCGATCACAACGAGATGCTGTTCATCATCCAGCATCAGACGAGCGAGCTGTGGATGAAGCTCGCGCTGTTCGAGCTGCGCGGCGCGCTCGACGCGGTGCGCACCGACGCGCTGCCGCCCGCGTTCAAGATGCTTGCGCGCGTGTCGCGCATCCTCGAGCAACTGGTGCAGGCGTGGAACGTGCTGTCGACGATGACGCCGTCCGAGTATTCGGCGATGCGGCCGTATCTCGGCCAGTCGTCGGGCTTCCAGTCGTACCAGTATCGCCAGCTCGAATTCCTGCTCGGCAACAAGAACGCACAGATGCTGCAGCCGCATGCGCACCGGCCGGACATCCTCGAACAGGTGCGCGCGACACTCGAGGCGCCGTCGTTCTACGACGAGGTCGTGCGCCTGCTGGCGCGGCGCGGGTTCGCGATCGCGCCGGAGCGGCTCGAGCGCGACTGGACGCAGCCGATGCGGCACGACGAGACGGTCGAGGCTGCATGGCTCGAGGTCTATCGTCATCCGCAGCAGCACTGGGAGCTGTACGAGATGGCCGAGGAACTGGTCGATCTCGAAGATGCGTTCCGCCAGTGGCGCTTCCGTCACGTGACGACAGTCGAACGCATCATCGGCTTCAAGCAGGGCACGGGCGGCACGAGCGGCGCGCCGTACCTGCGCAAGATGCTCGACGTCGTGCTGTTCCCCGAGCTCTGGCACGTGCGCACCACGCTGTAACGCCCGTCACGCGCCCGCCGTCACGACGACGTGCGGGCGAGTTCCTCCCCTTCGCGCGGCTGAGCCGGCGCGCGCGACAGCCGCGGAATGTGCCGCCGCACCGCGAGCAGCGCGACGCACACCACGCCCATCGCGACGGCCAGCATCGTCAGGTACGCGCCCGCGCCGCCCGACGTGATCACGATCGCGCCCGCGAACGCACTGAGGATCGCGCCGAGCCGGCCGAACGCGAGCGCGCTCGCGGTGCCCGTCGCGCGCACGGCCGTCGGGTAGATGTACGCGCAGAGCGCATACATCGTCGACTGCACCGCGTTGACGAACAGCCCGTGCAGGCCGAGCCCGACGATCAGCCAGCCCGTGTGGCGGCTCGCATCGACACCCATCAGCCACACCGCGCTCGCCGCGCCGCCGATGCTGCACAGCGCGAGCGGCCAGCGCGAGCCCGCATGCGCGATCGCCCATGCGCACAGCAGCGCGCCGATCACGCCGCCGAGGTTGTACGCGGTGAGCCCCGAGCCCGCGACCGACACGCTCAATCCGCTCGCCGCGAGCATCGTCGGCAGCCAGCTGAACGCCGCATACACGGCGAGCAGGCACATGAAGAACGCGCACCACAGCGCGATCGTGTCGCGCGCCTGCCCGCTCGCGAACAGCGCGCCGAAGCCGCCGCGGCCGCCCGGCGCGCGAGCGTCCTTCATATCGGTGAACACCGTGCCCGGCGCGACCGGCCGCCGCATCCGCGCGAGCAGCGCGCCGAGTTCCGGCCAGCGTGCGGGACGCCGCGCCAGATAACGCGGCGATTCCGGCAACGCGCGCACGAGCACGAAGCCGAGCACGAGCGGCAACGCGCCGCCCGCGAAGAACAGCCCGCGCCAGCCGTAGCGCGGCAGCACCTCGTGCGCGAACAGGCCGGCCAGCATCCCGCCGAGCGGCACGCAGACGATCGTCGCGGTCACCATCATCGTGCGGCGCCGCGCGGGCGTGTATTCGGCGGTCATCGTCGTGGCCGTCGGCAGCGCGCCGCCGATCCCGAGCCCCGCGCAAAAGCGCAGTATCGCGATCGTCGCGACGTCGGGCGCGAACCCGATCGCGCAGGTCGCGAGGCCGAACAGGAATACGCTGCCGATCACGGCCCGGCGGCGACCGAAGCGGTCCGCGACGATCCCCGCGCACGCGCTGCCGATCCCCATGCCGACCAGCCCCGCCGCGACGGCCGGCGCGAACGCGCCGCGCGCGATGCCCCATTCGCGGATCAGCACGGGAATCGCGAAACCGATCAACTGGCCGTCGAAGCCGTCGAGCACGATCGCGAGCGCGGCGAGCAGCACGACGCAGCGCTGCATCGCCGTGAACGGCCCGTCGTCGAGCGTCGTGCCGATGTCGACCGACGGCGGCAGCCGTTCAGTCAGTGCGTCGGTCGTGCTCATGCGGCCTCCGATGCACCGCGCGCCGGCGGCAAGATGCGCGGACGGCGCGCGACGAGACAACGGCATTCGATGGTTTTCATGGCGTCTCCGGTTGTCCGGGCTGGCGCACGCAAGCGTGCCCGGATCTCATGCTGTGCAGTCGACCGGCGCCCATCGAGCGGCGCCGGTGTGTCGTCCCACCCTTCACGATCCATTGCCGTCGCTTCGCGGGCGCGGCATCCGTATCGTCACGCGGCGCCAGCCGGCCGCCGGCCTGTTACTCAGTTCGCCCGTGCGTCGATCAACCGGACCAGCGCGAGCAGCGTCTCCGCATGCGGCACCGCGACGCCCGTTTCGCGCGCGGCCGCGACGACCTTGCCGCTGATCGCGTCGATTTCGGTGCGGCGGCCCGCGAGCACGTCCTGCAGCATCGACGGGCGATGGCCGCGATGGTCGCGGATCGCATGCTCGACGTTGCGCGCGATCCGCGCGCCGTCGACCGCGATGCCCTTCGCGCGCGCGACGGCCGCGGTCTCGGCCGCAATCGCGAGCGCGAGCCGCGGCCCGTCGTGATGATGGCCGAGCTGGTCGACGGTGCAGCCCGTCGCCGCGCACACCGTGTTGAGCGCCGCGTTGAACGCGACCTTCTCCCAGATCGCGGCCCACACGTCGGCGTCGAGCGTGCAGGCGAGCCCCGCGCGCGACAGCGCGTCGGCCACGGCCGCCGCGAACGGGCGCGCCGCGCCGTCGGCCGTCATCATGCGGACCGTGCCGGCGCCGTGCGAGCGCACGTGCGCGGGCCCGGCCGCATCGGCCGGCCACGTCGTCACGCCGACCAGGATGCGCTCGATCGGCACGAACGCATTCACCGTCTCGACGTTGCCGAGCCCGTTCTGCAGCGTCAGCACGAACGTGTCCGGCGTCAGCAGCGCGCGCACGCCGTCGAGCGCCGCCCGCGTGTGCAGCGATTTCGTGAAAACGATCAGCAGGTCGAACGGCGTGTCGGGCGCGGCGGCCGCGTCCGCATTCGCGGCTTCCGGCCGCATGGCGTGGAGCGTGCGAATGCGCCGTTCGCCGCGGTCGTCGTCGATGCGCAGCCCGTCGCGGCGGATCGCTTCGAGATGCGCGTCGTTCACGTCGATCAGCGTGACGGCTTCGCCGCTTTCGGCGAGCCGCCCGCCGAACAGCGAGCCCATCGCGCCCGCGCCCAGAATCGCAATCTTCATCGTCGGCGGCCTCGTCAGAACGGATAGTGGCGCGGCGCCGTCTGCACCGTGATCCAGCGCAGGTCCGTGAACGCGGCGATGCCGGCCTTGCCGCCGAAGTGGCCGAAGCCGCTGTCCTTCACGCCGCCGAACGGCATCTGCGCCTCGTCGTGCACGGTCGGGCCGTTCACGTGACAGATGCCCGATTCGATGCGTGCGGCGACGCGCAGCGCCCGCGCGACGTCGCGGCTGAACACGGCCGACGCCAGCCCGAACGCGTTGTCGTTCGCGCAGCGGATCGCGGCCTCCTCGCCGTCGACGCGCACGATGCCCTTCACCGGGCCGAACGATTCCTCCGCATAGATACGCATCGCCGGCGTCACGTGGTCGAGCAGCGTGGCCGGGAACAGCGTGCTGTCGGCCTTGCCGCCGCACACGAGCGTCGCGCCGTGCGCGAGCGCATCGTCGATCAGCGCGTTGCAGCGCTCGACGGCCTTCATGTCGATCAGCGACCCGAGCACGACCGGCCCGTTGCGCGGGTCGCCGAGCGGCAGCGACGCGGCCTTGTCGGCGAGCTTCGCGACGAACGCATCGGCGATCGATGCGTCGACGACGATGCGCTCGGTCGACATGCAGATCTGGCCGGAATTCGCGAATGCGCCGAATGCGGCCGCGGCGACCGCCGCGTCGAGATCGGCATCGTCCAGCACGACGAACGGCGCCTTGCCGCCGAGCTCCAGCACCGACGGTTTCAGGTGGCGCGCGCACGCTTCGGCGACGATCCGGCCGACCCGCGTCGAGCCCGTGAAATTCACGCGGCGCACGGCCGGGTGTGCGATCAGTGCGTCGACGACGGCGCCCGCATCGTCGGGCGCGTTCGTCACGAAGTTGACGACGCCCGGCGGCAGCCCGGCCTCCTGCATGGCCTCGACGACCAGCCCGTGCGTGACGGGGCACAGCTCCGAGCCTTTCAGCACGATCGTGTTGCCGCACGCGAGCGGCAGCGCGAGCGCGCGCGTCGCGAGAATCACCGGCGCATTCCACGGCGCGATGCCGAGCACGACGCCGGCCGGCTGCCGCACGCCCATCGCGAGCGAGCCCGGCACGTCGGACGGAATCAGCTCGCCGCCGACCTGCGTGGTCAGCGACGCGGCCTCGACGAGCCCGCTCGCCGCGAGCTGCACGTTGAAGCCGGCCCACAGCGCGGACGCGCCCGTCTCGGCCGCCATCGCGGCGACGAACTGCTCGTGCTTCGCTTCGAGCGCGGCGGCCGCTTTCAGCAGCCATGCGCGCCGCGCGCCGGGGCCGAGCGCGGCCCAGCCGGGCAACGCGCGGGCGGCCGCGTCGGCCGCCGCGCGCGCATCGTCGGCGGTGGCCGCGGGCGCGGCCGACGCGATTTCGCCGTCGAGCGGGTTGCGGCGCACGAAGGTCGCGCCGCTGGACGAGTGCCGGCGTTCGCCGCCGATCAGCATCGCTACGGTTTGCATGGAATCTCCGGAAAGACGCGCGCGGCGCATCAGGCAATCTCGACTTCGACGACGACCGGCGTCGCCGCACGCAGCGCGTCGGCCAGCGTATCGCGCAGGAGCGCTGCATCGGCCACGCGTACGCCGCGGCAGCCCATCCCTTGCGCGAGCGCGACGAAATCCAGGTCGGGCAGATCGGTGCCCTGCACGGGGTCGCCGGGGCCGAAGCCGAACACGGGCGCGAAATCCTGCAGCGCCGCATACCGCCGGTTGTTCAGGATCACGAACGTGATCGGCAGCTTCAGCTGCGCGGCGCTCCACAGCGCCTGGATCGAATACAGGCTCGAGCCGTCGCCGATCAGCCCGATCACGCGCCGGCCCGGCCGCGCGAGTGCGACACCGACGGCGGCCGGCATCCCGTAGCCGAGCCCGCCGCTGTCCATCGTGTAGAACGTGCCGCTGCGCGTGAACGGCAGATGTTCCTGCATCACCGGCCGCGCGCTCGGCGCCTCCTCGACGACGATGTCCTGTGCGTCGCGCACGTCCGCGAGCGTCTGCAGCGCGAACGCGACCGACATGCGCGCGCCGGCGGCAGGCGCGTCGACGCGGACACGCGGCGCGCGCGGCGCGGGCATCGGCCGCTGGGGCGGCGCGGGCCGCGCCAGCAGATCGCGCGCGGCGAGCCGCAGGTTGCCGACGACCGCATCGCCCGACGGCGTCCACGCGGCGACGCCCGGATCGTCGACGAGCTGCACGAGCGTCGCGCCCGGCGGCACGTGCGGGCCGGAGCCTTCGATGTGATAGGTGAACGCGGGCGCGCCGAACGCGAACACGAGATCGTGCCCGTCGAGCCGCGCGACGATCTTCTCGCGGATCGCGGGCAGGAAGCCGGCGAACAGCGGATGGTCCTCCGGAAAACTGCAGCGCCCCGACATCGGCGCGACGTACACGCGCGCACGGTGCCGCTCGGCAAGGCGCACGGCGTCATCCCACGCGCCCGCGCGATCGACGGCCGCGCCGACCACGAACGCCGGGCGCCGCGCGGCGTCGAGCGCGTCGCCGAGCCGCGCGAGCGCGTCGGGATCGGGCCGCACGATGCTGCTGACGTCACGGCGCGGCAGCCGTTCGGCCGGCTGGTCCCAGTCGTCGACGGGAATCGACACGAACACGGGGCCGCGCGGCTCCTGCATCGCGATCCGGTACGCACGCGCGATCGCGGCCGGCACGTCTTGCGCGCGCGCGGGCTCGATGCTCCATTTCACATACGGCTTCGGCAGCTCGGCGGCCTGCGTCGCGCCGAGGAACGGATCGAACGGCAGAATCGCGCGCGCCTGCTGGCCCGCGGTGACGATCAGCGGCGTGCGGTTCCTGAACGCGGTGAAGAGATTGCCCATCGCGTTGCCGACGCCCGCCGCCGAATGCAGGTTCACGACGGCCGCATGGCAGGTGGCCTGCGCGTGGCCGTCCGCCATGCCGACCACGACGGCCTCCTGCAGGCCGAGCACGTAGCGGAAATCGTCGGGAAAATCGCGGAACATCGGCAGCTCGGTCGAGCCGGGGTTGCCGAACACGCGGTCGATGCCGAACTGGCGAAACAGATCGATGACGGCGTCGCGGACGGTGATCGGCGCGGCGGATTGGGACGGGGTGCCGGACATGCTCGGGCGTCTCCTCGATGGCTTGGCGGTTTCCACAGTATCGAAGCGCAGGCCATTCACGGATACTGTATTTTTTGCCAAAAGCCATTACGTCCCGGCATGACTTTCGATCTCCGACAATTGCACGCGTTCACGACCATCGTCGCGTGCGGCAGCCTGGGCCGCGCGGCCGACGCGCTGCATGTCACGCAGCCGGCGCTGAGCCGGATCCTGAAGCGGCTCGAGGCGCAGGTCGGCGCGCCGCTGTTCGAACGCCATTCGAAGGGCGTTCAGCTCACCGCGTTCGGCGAAGCGTTGCTGCCGCACGCGACGCTGCTGCAGCACGAGGCCGAGCATGCGCGCGAGGAACTCGACGCGATGCGCGGGTTCGCGAAGGGAACGATCAAGGTCGGCACGGTGGGCAGCATCGCGAGCCTCGTGCTGCCGGTCGCGGTCGGCCGTGTGCTCGACCGCTGGCCGAACCTGCGCGTCGAAATCATCGAAGGCGTGTGGGACCGGCTCGCGCAAGGGCTGGTCAAGCACGAGATCGACCTCGCGCTGTCCGCGCACGGGCCCGACACCGACGAGATCGTCGCGATTCCCGAATGCCGCTGGGAAGATCGCAGCCATATCGTTGCCGCGCCGCACCATCCGCTGCGCGCGCTCGGCCGGCCGCCGACGCTCGCCGATACGCTGCACGCGCGCTGGGCGATTCCGCCGCGCGGCACCGCGCCGTTCGACCACATGCGCGCGACCTTCGACGCGCACGGGTTGCCGTTGCCCGACATCGCGGTCGAGACGCGTTCGGTCATCACGCTGAAAAGCCTGGTCGCGCATGCGGGATTCCTCAGCTGGATGGCCGAGCCGATGGTCGGCGCCGAACGGCGCGCCGGCACGATCGACACGCTGCCGGTGCGCGAGGTCGTCGCGGTGCGCACGCTCACCGCGTTCCGGCGCCGCCACGGGATCCTGCCGGGGCCGGCCGGCAAGCTGCTCGACGAACTCGTCGCACTCACGCGCGAAGGACGCTGACGCCTTTTTCCGCCGCGTCCGCCCTGCCCCGCACGCCGCCGCCGCAGCGCACCATCGAAATGCCGTTTCCGCGCCTTGACTTTCGTTCGCCCGAATACGATCATTCGCTCACACAAAGAGCAAAAGATCGTATTCGACGAAACAGACAGGCAGGAACAGGAGACACCGGATGAGCGAATCGCCCGCCGCCCACGCGCCCGTGCTGCTGCACATCGGCGCGGGCTCGTTTCACCGCGCGCATCAGGCGTGGTATCTGCATCGCGTGAACGCGGCCGTGCCGGCCGACGAACGGTGGTCGCTGACCGTCGGCAACATCCGCGACGACATGCGCGCGACGATGGACGCGCTGGCCGCCCAGCACGGTGCTTACACGCTCGAAACCGTCACGCCGCAAGGCGAACGCGCGTACGAGACGATTCGCGCGATCACCCGCGTGCTGCCGTGGTCGATCGACCTCGCCGCGCTGATCGACGCCGGCGCCGATCCGGCCTGCCGGATCGTGTCGTTCACCGTCACCGAAGGCGGCTACTACCTCGACGAACACAACCGGCTCGACGTCGCGAACGCCGATCTCGCCGCCGACCTGCAGGGCGCGCGCACGACGCTGTACGGTGCGCTCGCGGCGCTGCTCGCCGAACGCGTGAAACGCGGCGCGGGCCCGCTCACGCTGCAAAGCTGCGACAACCTGCGCAACAACGGCGCGCGCTTTCGTGCGGGCATGCGCGAATTCCTCGAACGGCGCGGCGAAGGCGGACTGCTCGCGTGGTTCGATGCGAACGTCGCGACGCCCAGCGCGATGGTCGACCGCATCACGCCGCGCCCGACCGCCGACGTGCGCGAACGCGTGCGTGCGGCGACCGGCGTCGACGACGCGTGCCCGGTGATGGGCGAATCGTTCATCCAGTGGGTGATCGAGGACCGCTTCGCGGCCGGCCGGCCGCGCTGGGAGCTGGCCGGCGCGGAACTCGTCGACGACGTCCATCCGTATGAGGAAGCGAAGATCCGCATCCTCAACGCGACGCACAGCTGCATCGCATGGGCCGGCACGCTCGCGGGCTACACCTACATCCACGAAGGCACGCACGACGCGGCGATCCGCCGCTTCGCGCACGACTACGTGACGCAGGACGTGATCCCGTGCCTGACACCGAGCCCGCTCGATCTCGCGCGCTACCGCGACGTCGTGCTCGAGCGCTTCGGCAATCCGTACGTGCTCGACACGAACCAGCGCGTCGCGGCCGACGGCTTCTCGAAGATCCCCGGCTTCATCGCGCCGACGCTCGTCGAATCGTTCGCGCGCGGCGCCGCGCCGGTCGCCACCGCCGTGCTGCCCGCGCTGTTCCTGCGCTTTCTCGAACGCTGGGCGCGCGGCACGCTGCCGTATGCGTACCAGGACGGCGTGATGGACGACGGCGCCGCACGCGCGATCGTCGAAGCCGACGACCCCGTCGTCGCGCTGTGCGCGAGCCGCGCCTTGTGGGGCTCGCTCGCCGGCAACGCGGCGCTGTTCGACGCGTTGCGCGCCGGGCTCGCGCGCGTCGATGCCTGGCTCGCGGCGCGCTGACGACCCGCGCGCCGATGCCCGGCCGCGCGGCCGGGCGAACCCGCTTGGCACAGGCCGTGCGGCCCGGCTAAAGTAGCGGCTCCTCACCGACCGAACGGATCGCTCATGTATCTCGGTATCGACCTCGGCACCTCGGAAGTGAAGGTGCTGCTGCTGGCCCCGGACGGCACGGTGGTCGGCACCGCGGGCTCGCCGTTCACCGTATCGCGCCCGCACCCGCGCTGGGCGGAACAGCATCCGGACGACTGGTGGCGAGGCACGCTCGCCGCGCTTGCGGCGCTGCGCGAACGGCATCCCCAGGCGTTCGCGCAGGTGCGCGGCATCGGCCTGTCGGGCCAGATGCACGGCGCCGTGCTGCTCGGCCGCGACGACCGCGTGCTGCGCCCCGCGATCCTGTGGAACGACATGCGCAGCGCCGACGAATGCGCGCTGCTCACCGAACGCGCGCCCGATCTCCACGCGCTGGCCGGCAACCTCGCGATGCCCGGCTTCACCGCGCCGAAGCTGCTGTGGGTCGCGAAGCACGAACCCGACGTGTTCGCGGCGACCGCGTGCGTGCTGATGCCGAAGGACTACCTGCGGTTCCGGCTGACCGGCGCGAAAGTGTCCGATCCGTCGGACGCGGCCGGCACGCTGTGGCTCGACGTCGCACGCCGCGACTGGTCCGATGCGCTGCTCGCCGCGTGCGGGATGACGCGCGAACAGATGCCGCGCATCGTCGAAGGCAACGCGCCGTCCGGCACGCTGCGCGCGGACGTCGCGCGCGAGCTCGGGCTGTCCGAGGCCGTGCTGGTCGCGGGCGGCGGCGGCGACAACGCGACGAGCGCGCTCGGCATCGGCGCGATCCACGCGGGCGACGGCTTCGTGTCGCTCGGCACGTCGGGCGTGCTGAGCGTGGTCGGCGACCGCTTCATGCCGAATCCCGCGTCGGCCGTGCATGCGTTCTGCCATGCGATTCCGGATCGCTGGCAACTGATGAGCGTCGTGCTGTCGGCCGCGAGCTGCCTGCGCTGGGTGTGCAAGCTGACCGGCACCGACGAACCCGCGCTGCTCGCCGAAGTCGAGGCGCTCGACCCCGACGCGCTCGCGGCGGCCCCGCTGTTCCTGCCCTACCTGTCCGGCGAACGCACGCCGCACAACGATCCGTACGCGCAGGGCGTGTTCTTCGGGATGACGCACGCGACCGAGCGCGCGCATCTCGGGTACGCGGTGCTCGAAGGCGTGACGCTCGGCCTCGCCGACGGCCTCGACGCGCTGCACGCGGCCGGCGTCGAAACCGACCAGTTGTCGCTGATCGGCGGCGGCGCGCGCAGCGCGTTCTGGGCGCAACTGATCGCGGACGCGCTGAACGTGCGCACGCGCCAGATCGGCGGCGGCGAAACGGGCGCGGCGCTCGGCGCGGCACGGCTCGGCTGGCTGGCCGCCGGCGGCGATCCGCATACGGTGCTGACCAAGCCGCCGGTGCGCGCCGAATACGCACCGGACGCCGCCCGCCATGCGCGGCTGCGCGAACGCCTCGATGCGTTCCGCACGCTGTACCGCCACGTGCGGCCGCTGTACGAGCCGTCGCGCGCACGGCTCGCGTAGGCGCCGCGCTCGCGCGGGCCGCCGCTGGCCGCGCGCGCGACATGCGTTACAGTGGATGCCGTCATGCAGCCCGCCGGCCGGCCCGCGGGGCGGCCCCCCCGATCCGAACCGAATCGCTATCGTGTCCAAGTCCTCAGAAAAACTCGATCTCGCCACGCGCGCCGCGTGGCTCTATTACGTCGCGGGCGACACGCAGAACGAAATCGCCGAAAAGCTGCAGGTGTCGCGCCCCGTCGCGCAGCGCCTCGTCGCGTTCGCGGTCGAGAAGAACCTGATCCGCGTACGCGTCGACCATCGGCTCGCCGATTGTCTCGACCTCGGCGCGCAACTGTCGAAACGCTACGGCCTCGCGATGTGCGAAGTCGTGCCCGTCGACGCCGATGCGCCCGACGCGATCGACCGCAAGCTCGCGGTCGCCGGCGCGCAGGTGATGGAGCGCTACCTGAGCGAAAC
Organism: Burkholderia anthinoferrum; assembly: GCF_002925705.1. Lineage (NCBI taxonomy): Bacteria > Pseudomonadati > Pseudomonadota > Betaproteobacteria > Burkholderiales > Burkholderiaceae > Burkholderia > Burkholderia anthinoferrum. The sequence goes on along the minus strand of NZ_LFZP01000017.1, from coordinate 26,287 downwards.
GCGGCCGATGGTGATCGCGGTCAGCAGCGGCCGGACGCTGAAGGCCGCGGTCGCGCAGATCGCGCAGATCGATCGCCCGCAGCACCGGCTCGTGTCGATGGTCGGCGCGATCGCGGCCGACGGTTCGTCGAACCGCTACGACGTCGCGCAGTACATCTCCGAGAAAACCGGCAGCAAGCATTTCCTGCTGCCCGCGCCGCTGTTCGCCGACAGCGACGCCGAGCGCGCGCAGTGGTGCAATCATCGGCTGTATCGGATCGTCGAGGCGCTGTCGGGCGAGGCCGACGTCGCGTTCGTCGGGATCGGCAACATCGGCCCGCACTGTCCGCTCTACGAGGACGGCTTCATCACCGAACAGGAGCGCGACGAGATGACCGCGCTCGGCGCGGTGGCCGAGCTGCTCGGCGTGCCGATCGACGCGCAGGGCACGCGGATCACCGTGTCGACGAGCGCGCGCGTGACGAGCGTCGCGCTCGCCACGCCGCCGAAGCGGCCGACGATCGCGTTCGCCGGCGGCCCGAGGAAACACGACGCGGTGATCGCCGCACTGCGCGGCGGCTGGCTGTCGGGCCTCGTCACCGACGAAGCGTGCGCGCGCGCCGCGCTCGCCGCGAAGGCGGCCTGACGCCGCCGTCGCCATCGCACACGCCGGCTCAAGCCGCGCGCGGCGTCGGAAACGCATGGCGGCGGGCACGCCACGCGCCGACCCACGCCGCCGCCAGCAGCGCGACGAGCACCCATGGAATCGCGCCGGCGCCCGTCGCGCCCAGCAGCATCGCGCCCGCGATGCCGCCGCCGGCGACCGCGAGATTCCACACCGTCACGAGCATCGACTGCGCGACGTCGGCCGATTCGCCCGCGGCGTTCGCGGCGGCCGTCTGGAACAGCGTCGGCGCGCCGCAGAACGCGAGCCCCCACGGCACGACGCCTGCATAGACGATCGTCATTCCGGAACGACGCCGAAGCTGCGCGCGTTCGTCGACTACATGGCCGAGCACCTGCGCCTCTGAGCGGCGCGCGAAGCGAAGGCAGTCGGACTGCCGACGAACGCGGGATTCCGAACGCTCACGCGCGGCATCCTCTTCACGCACGATCAGGCGCCCAGCCCGCTCGTCGAATTTTCTCGCCGAGCGCGTCGGCCGCGTCCCGCAACGGCGCCAGGTAGTTGTGCACTATCTGTTCTTCGGTCGCGATCGCGGGAATCCATACGACGCAAATGCAAGCCACCGCGTGGTCGCCGCGCAGGACCGGCACCGCCAGCGCGCCGAAACGCTCGGGCGAGTCCACGCTGGCATGCGCCGCGCTTCTGGTGGCATAACCCTGATGGCGGACCATCGCGATCATGCGCCTCAGTTCATCGGGATGTAGCCCCGCGCGATCGGCCTCGACGCGAGAGCGGGCAAGCGCGGCGAGAATGTCCTTACGATCGTCCTCGGAACAGAACGACAGGTAGCAACGCCCCAGCGAGGATCGGAGCATCGACGGCCGCGAGCCGAGCACGCTGAAGTTCGCGCTCATGCCGTTGCCGGCGTAGGGCCCGTCGACGCTGAGCATGGCCGCGCCGTCGCGTATCCCCAGATCCGTCGGCCACGGTATCCGACGCTGCAGCGTGACGCGGATGTCGGCCGAGAGCCCGGAAAGACGCGCGTGCGACGCAGTCGACGACGAAGGTACCGACGCGCCCGGCACCAACGAATAACGGCCCGTTCGTGCATGATGCCGAATCCAGCCCGCCTCACCGAGCGTCTTCAGCACGCGGGCCAACGTCGCTTTGGGAAGCACGGTCTGCATCTGGAGTTCCGAAAACGTGGCGGCGCAAGCTCGATCGATTGCCCGAAGCACTTCGAGCCCGCGCTTCAACGAGGCGATCGACTTGACGCCTGACGCAGATTCCAGCCGTGACATATCGAATATTGGACCGCAGGTTCACCTGGTGAAACTATACCTGACGGACATCCGGCGCATTTCGCACACTCCCTCCTGTTCGCCCGGCACGGGCAAGGAGGCAAGATGACGACGTTGATTACCGGGGCCGGCTTGATTGGCCGAATGACGGCGCGCCGATTGCGCGCGCACGGCGAGCGCGTTCTGCTGGCGGACATCCGGCAGCCGCTTCCTGATGACCTGGGCGACCTGCCGCTGGTGCAACTGGACGTGACTGACTGGCAAAGCCTGAGCAATCTGATCCGCGCGCATCGGGTGCATTCGATCGCACACACGGCGGCAATGCTCACGCCCGCTGTCCGTCGAGATCCATTGACGGGTGTCCGGGTGAATGTGATGGGAACGACGAACGTTCTCGAAGCTGCCCGGCAATTCGAACTTCGAAGAGTGGTCATCGCCAGTTCGACAACCGTCATGTACTCCGCCTTCGGATCATTGCCCGGCACGCCGCTTCCGGAGGATTTCTCGTACCGGATCGTCAGCGAACGCCCCGCGAGCATCTACGCCTGCACCAAGGTCGCCAACGAGCATCTGGCACTTGCCTATGCGCAGCAGTACGCGGTGGATGCCGTCGTGCTGCGTTACGGCGCCGTGCTGGGAACGGGCTCGGAGGCCGCGTCCAGCGTTCCCGGCCAGATGCTCGACTGCCTGTTGCGCGCGGTGCGAAGCGGCGAGCCCGCCCGATTCGAGGATGACAAGCTGCTGTGGGGCGGTCGGGAAGAGTTCATCGACGTGCGCGACTGTGCAACCGCCACTGTCGCGGCGTTACACGCGAAACAGCCTGCACAGCGGGTCTACAACGTCGCTACCGGCGAGTGGTTTACGTTCGCCGAGTTCGTCGAAGCCGTGCGACGCCGCTTCGGCACGTTGCAGGTCGCCGATGTCCGCCTTCCTTCCGGCGGCCTGTCGGGATTCCCGTTCCAGCGACCGGCGCCGTCGGACGTCGAAGCTGCGTGGAGGGAGCTGGCGTTTCGTGCCCGCTACTCGCTTGACGACACCCTCGCGAATATCGTCGGCATCGTCTGAAGACGCTCGGCCGCCCGCGCTGCGCGGCATGCTTCCCAATATCGAAGAGCCCCAGGAGCAGAGGCATGAAATCCAGATCGTTACGCTGGTTCGGCATCCTCACCTTGTTCATCGTCGCCGCGATCTCATACATCGATCGCATCAACATCTCCGTCCTGGTGATGGATCATGCGTTCCTGGACCATCTGGGGATCGAGGCCGGCGATCGGATCCGGCAGGGTTCGTTCGCGACCGTGTTTCTCGTCGGCTACGGCTTGTCGTCGATTCTTCTCACGCCATTCTGCTCGGCGGCGCTCGGGGTGCGCCGGAGTCTCGTCTACGGCCTGGCATGCTGGGGAACCCTCACGTTGGCGACGACGGTGGTGCACGGATACGGGCTGATCCTGACGTCCCGGCTCTTGCTCGGCCTGTCCGAAGGGCCGCTGTATTCGCTCGCCGCGGCCTACATCAAGGCGCATTTCGCCAATCACGAAAGCGGCAAGCCGAACGCGTTCGTCAACATGGGCACGGGAATCGGTTTGGCAATCGGCTATCCGCTGGTGAGCTACCTCGTCGCGAGCTTCGACTGGCAGACGTCGTTCCTTGCGATCGGCCTGCTCAACCTTGCGCTGGGCATTCCGCTCGTCATCGCCTTCGTCCGCATGCCGGGCGATGAGCCGTCCGGCGCCTCCTCGAGCCCTTCGCATCCCGCCCTCGCGGTGAGACAGGTCGTCGCCGGCGCGCTGCAAACGCGCCATCTTGCCCTGATCACCATACTGACCTCGGCCGCATTGGCCTATCTTTGGGGCAGCAGCAACTGGTTGCCGGCGTATCTCAGCTTATCCCGCGGTTTCTCGCTGCGTGAAATGGGCTGGCTGGCGTCGCTTCCCCAGTACGCGATGGTGCTCGGCGTCCTGACCGGCGGCGTCGTGCTCGACAAGCTGCAACCGAGACAGGTGTCCGGCATGTTCATGGCCGGCAGCCTGTGCGTCGCGCTGTCCGTGTGGCTCACCATCCGGACCGCCGATCGCTACTGGGCCGTAGCCGGAATGGTCGCCGCCAATTTCTTCTGGGGTCTCCAGGCGCCCGCCATTCCAGGCACCGTGCAGGACAATACGCGCGCCGAATACACCGCCAGCGCCTTCGGCGTGGTGAACGGCATCGGAAGCCTCATCGCAGGCCTCATGCCGCTGGCGATGGGCGGCTTCATGCGGTCGATGTCGACCGGCTCGGGTGGGACAGCCTCGGGCTTCCACGCGGGGTTCGCGCTGCTGATCGGCACGCAGGCGATCGTATTCGCATGCGGCATGGCGCTATGGGGCCGCTCCCGCATCTCGGTCGATCCTGTCACGGCGAAGCCGACATCCTGACCGCGAATCCATCCGGCCGAAGCGATGGCAATCGTCACGGACACCATCCGTGTGTCGGTCGGCCATTATTCACAACGCGATCCACAAGGAACTGAAATTCATGCGAGTCATCATCGTCGGCGCAGGGGTGATAGGCGTCACGACAGCCTATTTTTTGCAGCAGCACGGGTGCGAGGTGCAGATTATCGATCGCGCATCAGCACCGGGCATGGCATGCAGCTATGCCAACGGTGGCTTCTATTCGGCCGGACTTGCGGCGCCCTGGTCGGCACCCGGCGCAGTCCGGATGGCGTTCGCCGCTCAATTCGACAAGTCGGCCGCCTTCAAGTGGCGCCCTGACTTCACATGGCGGCAAATCGCCTGGATGATGCAATCGCTCAAGGAATGTCGACCTCACCGGTTTACCATCAATCGGGCCCGGCTCACCAGGCTCGCCACGTATGCGCAGGCGTGCCTGCAGCGCATCGAGTCCGATCTCTCCATCGACTATCAGCGCAGCGCGGACGGAATTCTGCAGGTTTATCGGGAACCCGTGCCGCGAGCGCTGATCGACACCCAGTTGCGCTATCTGGAAACCATGGGCATTGCGGCGGACTTTCTGCCTCGCGAACAGGTCTTCACGCTGGAACCGGCGCTCGCGCACTCCACGCCGCACCTGCTTGGCGGCCTCCGGATACGCGAGGACATGTCGGGTGATTGCCACGTGTTCACCCGTAAACTGGCGGAAGTGATACAGGCTCAGGGTGGAACGTTCACATGGAATACGACCGTGGAATCGCTCCGCACCGATGGTTCCGGAACCACGGGAAAAAGGATTCGTGCACTCGTTTCGCAAGACACGGAATTCCAGGCAGACGCCTATGTCGTTGCCGCTGGAGCCGATACGCCCATGCTACTGAAGTCGCTCGTCGACATACCCGTCTATCCCATCAAAGGCTACTCGATCTCCGCGCCGATCGTGGCGAACGAATGTGCCCCGCGGCACTCTGTCTTCGATTTCGCGACCAAAACCGGCATGGCTCGTCTCGGCAACGAGATGAGGATCTCGGGCATTGCAGAAATCACAGGCTATGACCGCAGCGTGAATGCCTCCCGTTGCGCGCAACTGGTCTCGGCCTTCGAGCGCGCATTCCCCGGCGCAATCGATGGTCAATGCGCCAGCCACTGGGCCGGCCTGCGACCGGCCACTCCGGACGGCGTGCCGCTCGTCGGCCGCACGGCTTGCGAAAACCTGTACGTCAACACCGGCCACGGCGGGTTCGGCTGGTCGACATCCTGCGGGTCAGGAAAATTGATCGCGGACATTGTCATGGGGCGCCCTGCCGATATCGACGCCGCCGACTACGCTCTGGCCCGCTCGCATTGAAACGTCGATGCGAGCCGTACGCGCAGTCACGGCGGCTCGCTGGACGCTCACGCCGCCTTCGCGTGCACGCTCAACCGCCGGAACGCCTGCCCGTTGTCGTCGAACAGATGACAGTGCTCGGCCTGCGCATGCACGCGCAACGCGTCGCCGGTGCGATACGTATCGAGCGGCGGAATCCGCGCGATCAGCCCATCCGGCGCGACGGCCGACTCCGCATACAGATACGCGGCGTCGCCGAGCGACTCGACGGCCATCGTCCGCGCGGCGACGCCCGGCGCCGCCGCATCGACCAGCAGGTGCTCGGGCCGCACGCCGACCGTCACCGCCGCGCCGCGCTGCAGCCCCGCAGCGTCCACCGCGACACGCTGCGTCTCGCCGCTGTCGAACCGCACGAGCACGCCGCCCGCATCGGCCGATTCGACCGTGCCCTTCAGGAAGTTCATCTTCGGCGAGCCGATGAAGCCCGCGACGAACTGGTTCGCCGGCGCGTGATACAGCGCGTTTGGCGTGCCGACCTGCTGCACCGCGCCGCCCGACAGCACGACGATCTTGTCGGCGAGCGTCATCGCCTCGACCTGGTCGTGCGTCACGTAGATCATCGTCGTCTTCAGCTCGTCGTGCAGCCGCGCGAATTCCAGCCGCATCTTCACGCGCAGCGCGGCGTCGAGGTTCGACAGCGGCTCGTCGAACAGGAACACCTTCGGCTTGCGCGTGATCGCGCGGCCGATCGCGACGCGCTGCCGCTGGCCGCCCGACAGCTGCTTCGGCTTGCGGTCGAGCAGGTGGTCGATGTGGAGGATCTTCGCGGCCTGCTTCACGGCCTGGTCGATCTCGGGCTTCTTCGCGCCCGCGAGCTTCAGGCCGAACGCCATGTTGTCGTACAGCGTCATGTGCGGGTACAGCGCATACGACTGGAACACCATCGCGATGCCGCGCTTCGCGCTCGGCACGTCGTTGACCTTCGCGCCGTCGATCAGCAGGTCGCCGTTCGAGATGTCCTCGAGCCCGGCAATCATCCGCATCAGCGTGGATTTGCCGCAGCCGCTCGGGCCGACGAACACGACGAATTCGCCGTCGGCGATGTCGAGGTTCACGTTGCGCAGCACTTCGGTGTCGTCGTAGCGCTTCGCGATGTTGCGCAGGAGCACGCTTGCCATGATCTGTCTCCGTTCGTTCGTGATGCGCCGCATCGAGCGGCGCGCATTCGTTCCTGATTGCTAGTTCGGCAGCACCGCGCCCGTCGCCTGCCAGCGCGCGACGTAGCCGGGCAGCTCGTGCATGTCGTCGAATACGTGACGCGCGCCGATCCCGCGCAGCGCGTCGATCTGGGCCGCCGATGCGTGCCCGCCGCCGATGAAGCCGAGCACGGTCATGCCGGCCGCGGCCGCGGCGGTGATGCCGGTCACGCTGTCCTCGACGACGAGGCATTGCGCGGGCACCGCGCCGAGCGTGCGCGCGGCCGCGAGATACACGTCCGGCGCGGGCTTCGGCCGCGCGACCGAATCCGCGCAGAACAGCCGGTCGCCGAAGAAGCGCGCGAGGCCGGTGCGCGCGAGCGCCGCCTCGACGTATGCGCGATAGCTGTTGCTCGCGCAGGCCGTCGTCAGGTCGATCGCGGCCAGCGCCGCATCGATGCCGTCGACCATCGGCGCATTCACGGCCGCGGCCTCGACCGCGCGGCGGATCGCGTCGATATCGTCGTGCGTCAGCGTCCGGCCGACCGCCTCGGACGCACCGGCCAGCACGCGCTCGATGCGCAGCCCGAGCAGCGGCATCACGGCCGGCCGCGCATCGACGCCCGGCCAGCGCGCATCGAGTTCGCGCACGATCACGTCGGCGGCGACGGCCTCGCTGTCGATCAGCACGCCGTCGCAATCGCAGATCAGCACGTTCATGCCGTGACCGACCGCGCCTTTGCTTGCGCCGCTCACTTGACCGCCCCGAACGTGAGCCCGCGCACCAACTGCTTCTGCGACAGCCAGCCGACGATCAGGATCGGCGCGACCGCGAGCAGCGACGCGGCGGACAGCTTCGCCCAGAACAAGCCTTCGGGGCTCGAATACGACGCGATGAACACGGTCAGCGGCGCGGCGTTCGAGCTCGACAGGTTGATGCTCCAGAACGCCTCGTTCCACGACAGGATCACGAGCAGCAGCGCGGTGGACGCGAGCCCCGGCAGCGCCATCGGCATCAGCAGGTAGACGATCTCCTGCCACGTCGACGCGCCGTCGATGCGCCCGGCCTCCAGGATGTCCTTCGGGATCTCGTTGAAGTACGTGAAGGTCATCCACACCGCGATCGGCAGGTTGATCAGCGTGTAGACGATCACGAGCCCCGACACCGTATCGAGCAGCCCCGCGTTCTTCCACAGCAGATAGATCGGCACCAGCACGCCGACCGACGGCATCATCTTCGTCGACAGCATCCACAGCAGCACCTTCTGCGTGCGGTGGTTCGGGAAGAACGCCATCGCGTATGCGGCCGGCACCGCGAACAGCAGCGAGATCAGCGTGACGCCGGCCGAGATCAGCACCGAATTCCACGCGAACGCGAAGTAGTTGCTGCGCGCGAACACCTCGCGGAAGCTGTCGAGCGTCGGCATGAACAACAGCGACGACGCGTACGCCTGCTGCTCGGTCTTGAACGCGGTGATCGCCATCCAGAAGATCGGGAAGAACAGCAAGAGCGCGATCAGCCATGCGAGCGCGCCGGGCAGCGCGCGCCGCACGAGGTCGAACACGGCCGGCGTGCGCCGGCCTGCCAGGGTCAGGTCGCTCATTTTTCGTACTCCCCCTTCAGGTTGCGCGCGAGCATCCGCACGAGGAAGAACGACACGACGTTCGCGACCACGACGGCGATGATGCCGCCCGCGGACGCGAGGCCGACGTCGAACTGCTGCAGGCCGAGCGCGTAGATCAGGTAAGACAGGTTGGTCGTCGCATCGCCGGGGCCGCCGCCCGTCGTCGTGTAGATTTCCGCGAAGATCGACAGCAGGAAGATCGTCTCCATCATCACGACCACGGCGATCGCGCGCTTCAGGTGCGGCAGCGTGATGTAGAAGAACATCGCGATCGGGCCCGCGCCATCGATGCGCGCGGCTTCCTTCTGTTCCTGGTCGAGCGACTGGATCGCGGTGAACAGGATCAAAAACGCGAACGGCAGCCACTGCCATGCGACGATGATGATCACTGCGGTCAACGGGTAATCGGCGAACCAGTCGATCGGCGTCATCCCGAGCGCGCGCATCGCGTTCGCGACGAGCCCGTACACCGGATGCAGGATCATGTTCTTCCAGATCAGCGCGGAGACCGTCGGCATCACGAAGAACGGCGCGATCGCGAGCAGGCGCGCGACGCCCTGCCCATAGAACTTGCGGTCGAACAGCACGGCCATCAGCACGCCGCCGACCACCGTGATCGCGAGCACCGCGCCGATCAGCACGAGCGTGTGCCAGATCGCGGGCAGGAACGACGGATCGGTCGCGAGGAAGCGATAGTTGTCGAACCCGGCGAAGCCCTTCACGTCCGGGTTCAGCAGGTTGTAGCGCGAGAACGAATACCAGATCGTCATCGCGAGCGGAATCGACATCCACAGCAGCAGCACCGCGACGGACGGCGACACGAGCCAGCTCGCGCCGCCGCGCGCACGGCGCGGCGCACCGGGCGGCGACGACGCGTCGCCGACCGACGGCGCGTGAGCGTGACTCAGGGGAAGACGCAGGTGACGCATGATCGGAGTCCCTCCGGTTGATGCGCGGGCGCGAACGGCGTGCCCGCCTGTCAGCGTCGCCGGCCCGCGCCGCGTGCCACGGCGCACGATGCGGGCCGCGCGACGGCTTGCGCGTTACTTCTTGTAGCCGGCCTGCCGCACCGCGCGGTCGGCCGCGGCCTGGCCGGCGGCGAGCGCCTGGTCGACCGACATCTGGCCCGCGACCGCGCCCGCGATCGACTGGCCGACCACTGTGCCGAACGACTGGAATTCAGGAATCCCGACGTACTGCACGCCCGTGTACGGCACCTTCTTCAGCGACGGGTCGTTCGGGTCGGCCGTCTCGATCGCCTTCAGCACGAAGTCCGAGAACGGCGCGGCGGCCTTGTACTCCGCGCGCTGATACGTCGACGTACGCGTGCCCGGCGGCACCGACGCCCAGCCTTCGTCCTTGCCGACCATCTCGATGTACTGCTTCGACGTCGCCCACGCGATGAACTTGCGCGCGGCGTCCTGCTGCTTCGACGTCTTCGGCACGGCCAGCGCCCACGCCCACAGCCAGTGCGAGCCCTTCGGCGTCGCGGCGACCGGCGCGGCCGCGAAGCCGATCTTGTCGGCCACCTGCGACTGCTGCTTGTTGTAGAGCATCCCGGCCGCGACCGTCGCGTCGATCCACATCGCGCACTTGCCGGACGCGGTCAGCGTCAGGTTCTCGTTGAAGCCGTTCGAGCTCGCGCCCGGCGGGCCGTTCTTCTTCAGCAGGTTCACGTAGAAATTGATCGCCTTCTTCCACTCGGGCGACGTGAGCTGCGCGTTCCAGTTCTCGTCGAACCAGCGCCCGCCGAACGTGTTCACGACCGTCGACACGTACGCCATGTTCTCGCCCCAGCCGGCCTTGCCGCGCAGGCAGATCCCGTAGGTGCCCTTCGACTTGTCGGTCAGCTTGTCCGCGAATTCGGCGATCTGGTCGTAGGTCGGCTGGTCGGGCATCTTCAGCCCCTTCGCCGCGAACAGGTCCTTGCGGTAGAACGTCATCGAGCTTTCGACGTAGAACGGCAGCGCGTAGAGCTGGCCGTTGTACGACAGGCTGTCGCGCGCGGTCTTGACGATGTCGTTCAGGTCGTAGTCGGCGGGCAGGCCCGTGATCGGCGCGAGCCAGCCGCGCTTGCCCCACTGCGGCGTTTCATAGGTGCCGATCGCCATCACGTCGAACTGGCCGCTGCCGGTCGTGATGTCGGTCGTCGCGCGCTGGCGCAGCACGTTCTCCTCGAGGATCACCCAGTTCAGCTTGATGTCCGGGTTCGCCTTCTCGAACGCCGGCGACAGCTTCTTCAACTCGATCATGTCGGGGTTGTTCAGCGTCGCGATCGTCAGCGTGCCGGCGGACGCCGCGCACGCCGCCGTCGCGAGCGCGGCAGAGGCGAAACAGCGTGCGGCGGCGTCGAGCATCTTTCGTTGCATGGCATGTCTCCTGTGATTGTTCGAAATGTGGTCGGTCTTGCGTCGGTGTTGCGTCGTTTCCTTCGCGGCCCGTCATGCCGGCCGCTGCATCCCGCACGCGCGCGCATAGTGCGCGATCACGTCGCGTATCCGGTGGCGCACCCAAGCGCGCGGCTCCTTCGCGAGGCCGCCCGCGCGGCACGCCGCGTAGACGTCCGGCAGCCATTGCGCGACGAGCGTTTCCGGCACCGGCTGCCGCGCGAGGTTGCCGAACAGTTGCTCGACCGCGGCCGCGACGGCCGGCTGCAGCCAGTAATAGCGGATGCGGTCGCTGTAGCTGAACTGGCGCGCGAGCCGCTGCGCGGTCTCGTCGCCGCGGTAGTACGGCGCCCAGTATTCGGGCTGCGCGCGCATCGCCGCATCGACGACGTCGCGCAACCGCGAGCGCTGCGCGACGTCGTCGATCAGCGCGTCCTCGATGAACGTCAGCGCGAACAGCGCCTCGCGCAGCGCGAACGTCAGCGCGGGGCCGACCTTCAGCACCGCGAAGTGATCGCGCACGAGCGCGGCGAGCGCGTCTTCGGTCTGATAATCGGTCGAATGCGCTTCGAACACGAGGCGCGGTGTCTGCAGGATACTCGCGCCGAGCGACGCCGCCTTGGCGCTGTCGTAATCGAGCACGTGGCGATCGTCGAAGTCGACGCCCGGCTGCGCGACGATCGCGACGACGCGCGTCCATGCGTCGTCGAGCCCGGCCGCCGAGAACGCGTGGCGGTGCGCGTCGAGCGTCGCCGCGATGCTGTCGCTGCGCGTGACCGCGATCCGCGCGATCGCGTCGTCGCCAGCGTCGTTACCGGCCTCGCCGCTCACCTCGCCACCCGGCGTCGGCACCTCGGTGCCGATCACGTAGACGGGCGCGATTCCGGCGCGCGCCGCCGCGTCTTCCGCGACGCGGCACAGCTCGGCCGCGCGCGCGGCGATCGTGCGATCGTCGAGCCGCGCCGGATCGTCCGCGCACGCCATGCTCGCGTCGAGATGGATCTTTTCGAAACCGGCTTCGACGTAGGCCGCGACCATCGCACCGGCCTCGCGCATCGCGTCGGCCGCGCGGCGGTGCCGCCACGGGTTCGGGCCGAGATGGTCGCCGCCGAGCACGAGCGCCGACGGCGCGAGCCCGCAGCGCGCGGCGATCGCATCGACGTCGCGGCGAAAATCCGCCGGCGTCATGCCCGTATAACCGCCGAGATGGTTCACCTGATTGCAGGTCGCCTCGATCAGCAGCGGCGAGCCGTCGGCGCGCGCGGCTTCGCACGCGGCCTCCAGCACGAGCCGGTGCGCGCTGCAGATCGAATAGATGCCGCGCTGCGCGTCCGCGCGGTTCGCGTCGAAGATCATCCGCAGCACGGTGCCTGCATGCGCGGTGCGCGTGCGCTCGGCAACGGTCGTCAGGCCGGACATGCGATACCTCGTTCGGTCAGGAAGCGGTCGATCTCGGCCGCGCTGCTGTTGCCTTCCATCGGGCCGCGCCGCGTGACCGCGATCGCGCCGGCCGCGTTCGCGCGGCGCAACGCGACGTCGATCGCCATGCCCGCGACGAGGCTCGCGACCAGCGTGCCGCCGAAGCAGTCGCCAGCGCCGGTCGGATCGACTTCGTCGACCGGATAAGCCTGCGCGTCGACGCGGCTCGCACGATCGAATGCGACGCTGCCTTGCGCACCGCGTTTGAGCACGACACGCTCGAGCAGCGGATGCGTCGCAAGCAGGCCGGCGATCGCGCGCTCGGCCGGCTGCGGCCCGCAGAAGAACGGCAGGTCGGCTTCGCTCGGCAGGAACAGGTGGCACGCGGCGAGCATCTCGTCGAGGGCCGCGCGCATCGGGCGGAAACTCAGCATTTCGGGCCGCACGTTCGGATCGAACGACACCTTGGCTCCCGCGCGCGCGGCCTCGATCACGCCGCGCTGCACGGCCGCGATCGCCGATTCGCTCGTCAGCGACGAGCCCATCACGTGGAAATAGCGGCAGCCGTCGAACATCGCGGTGTCGACGTCGGACGCATCGACGCATGCCGCGGCACTGGTCGACAGCGTGAACACGAAACTGCGCGAGCCGTCGTCGCGATACGCGACGAACGCGGTGCCGGTCGGCCGTGCGACGCGGCGAATGCGCGCGACGTCCACGCCGTCGCGGGCGAGCCGCGCGACGATCGCATCGCCGAACGCGTCTCGGCCGACGCAGCCCGCATATGCGACGCGCGCGCCGAGCCGCGCGGCCTGGTCGGCGAAGATCGCCGGCGCGCCGCTCGGGAACGGGCCGGCGAAGAGTCCCGGCACATCGAAGCCTTGGCCGCGCTCGGCGGCGACGAATTCGGCCAGCAGTTCGCCGGCGACGACGATCTCGGCCATCAGGCGAGCCCTCCTCGTTCGACGGCGGCCGCGGCGTGCGGCACTGCCGCCGCGTAGCGGGCCGGCTCGCGAACGGCGCGTGCGAGCGGCGGCATTTTCAGCTCATCCAGTTGCCGCCGTCGACGTTCAACGTCTGGGCGGTGATGTAGTCGGCGTCGGCCGACGCGAGGAACAGCGCGGCGCCCGTCAGGTCGCCCGGCACGCCCATGCGGCCGAGCGGCACGGCTTCGCCCACGAGCCGCTTCTTCTCGCCGAGCGGCCGGTTCTCGTAGCGCGCGAACAGCGCATCGACCTGTTCCCACATCGGCGTGTCGACCACGCCCGGCGCGATGCCGTTCACGTTGATCCGGTGCGGCGCGAGCGCGAGCGCGGCCGACTGCGTATAGCTGATCACCGCGGCCTTGGTCGCGCAGTAGTGCGAAACGAGCGCCTCGCCGCGACGGCCGGCCTGCGACGACATGTTGACGATCTTGCCGCCGCGCCCCTGCTCGACCATGCGTTGCGCGACCGCCTGCATCAGGAAGAACAGCCCTTTCACGTTGACCGAGAACAGCCGGTCGAACACGTCCCACGATTCGTCGAGGAGCGGGCGCATGTCGAACAGCGCCGCGTTGTTGAACAGGATGTCGACGCCGCCGAAGCGCTCGACCGCCGTCGCGACGATCCGCTCGATGTCGTCGCGGCGCGTGACGTCGGCGGTGACGGCCACCGCGCGGCCGGGGTTGGCCTCGATCAGCCGCGCGAGCGAGCCGCACGCCGGCTTCACGTCGACGAGCACGCAGCGCGCGCCCTCGTCCAGATAGCGTTGCGCGACCGCTTCGCCGATGCCGCTTGCGGCGCCCGTCAGGATCGCGACCTTGTCTTCCAGTCTCACTGGCTGTCTCCGGTTCGTTCTGTTGCATGCCGGTCGCGAAGTGAGCGAACGCTCGGCGACCGATCAATTGCTCTGTTAGTGATCGAATGATCGGATACGCGATACGCGCTGTCAAGACGACGTGACGGCTTTCTATGACGCGCTGCGGCACGGCGGCGCGTAACGACGCCCCGCCGCGCCCGCACGGCAAGGCGCGGCGCGCACGGTGCGACGCAGTGGCATCGGCGGCGACGGGGACGGAGCGAGGACGGAAAACGGAATTCGCGCTGCACGGCGTGGCGATACGTTATATCATCGCGATACTGTGTTTCATCGCCTGCTTCACGCCATGGCTACCTCATCGTCCATTGACGCCCGGCTGTCCCGGGCCGACGCATTCGCCGCCGAGCACGGGCTCGCGTGGACGCCGCTGCGCCGCCAGGTCTACGAACGCGTGCTGGCCGCGCAGCGCCCGATCGGCGCGTACGACCTGCTCGCCGAACTCGAACCGCAACGCGGCCGCGTGCCGCCGACCACCGTCTACCGCGCGCTGGATTTCCTCGTCGAGCACGGCTTCATCCACCGGATCGAATCGAAGAACGCGTTCTTCGCGTGCTGCGAGATCGGCGTGCCGCACGAAGGTCAGTTCCTGATCTGCGATGCGTGCGGCGACACCGTCGAGATTCCCGGCGGCGACCTCGCGAAGCAGTTGTCCGCGAGCGAGCCCGCGCACGGTTTCGAAGTCCACCATCAGGTCGTCGAGCTGAGCGGCCTGTGCGGGCACTGCAAGCGCAAGCCCGCGCAGCGCTGACGCCGAATCGCGCGGCGTACGCGCCGCCCTTCCAACGAGGAGTTCCATGTCCATTGCCCTGAAGCGCGCGCCGCGGCGCGCCCTGTCGCCTGTCCGCTGGCTGGCCGCCGCCGTCGCCGCGCTGTCGTTCGCCGCGCCCGTGGTCGCGCTGGCCGCGCCCGTCAACGTCGTCGCCGCGGAGAATTTCTACGGCGACGTCGCGTCGCAGATCGGCGGCCGCCACGTCGCGGTCACCAGCATCCTCAGCAATCCGGATCAGGATCCGCACCTGTTCGAAGCGAGCCCGAAGACGGCTCGCGCGCTCCAGCACGCGCAGGTCGTGATCTACAACGGCGCCGATTACGATCCGTGGATGGGCAAGCTGCTCGGCGCGTCGAAACAGGCGAAGCGCGCGACGATCGTCGTCGCCGATCTCGTCGGCAAGAAGGCCGGCGACAACCCGCACCTCTGGTACGACCCGGCGACGATGCCGGCGGCCGCACGCGCGATCGCGGCCGAGCTCGGCCGCGCCGACCCAGCGAACAAGGCCGAGTACGACGCGAACCTGCAGAAATTCGTCGCGTCGCTGAAACCCGTCGACGACAAGGTCGCCGCACTGCGCGCGAAGTACAAGGGCGTGCCCGTGACGGCCACCGAGCCCGTATTCGGCTATATGTCCGACGCGATCGGCCTCGACATGCGCAACCAGCGCTTCCAGCTCGCGACGATGAACGACACCGAGGCAAGCGCGCAGGACGTCGCCGCGTTCGAGAACGACCTGCGCAAGAAGCAGGTACGCGCGCTGATCTACAACAGCCAGGCCGAGGAACCGATGACCAGGCGCATGCTGAAGATCGCGCGCGACGGCGGCGTGCCGACCGTCAGCGTCACCGAGACGCAGCCGGCCGGCAAGACCTTCCAGCAATGGATGACCAGCCAGCTCGACGCGCTCGGCAACGCGCTTTCGGCCGGCAAGTAACCGACAACCGTCACGACATGACCGCCACTCCCCACGCCCTCGCAGTCGATCGCGTCACGCTCGAACTGGGCGGCCGCACGATCCTGCGCGACGTCAGCTTCTCGATCGAGCCCGGCGAATTCGTCGGCGTGCTCGGGCCGAACGGCGCGGGCAAGACGACGCTGATGCGCGCGGTGCTCGGCCTCGTCCCCGTGTCGGCCGGCACGCTGTCGGTCGGCGGCGTGCCGGTCGCGCGCGGCAACGCGTCGATCGGCTACATGCCGCAGATCAGGAGCGGCCTCGCGAATCGCCGGATGCGCGGCTACGATTTCGTCGCGATGGCCGCCGACGGCCATCGCTGGGGCCTGCCGCACACGAATGCGGCCACGCGCCGCGACGTCGATCGCGTACTCGATCTCGTCGGCGGCCCGTCGCTCGCGCGCCGGCCGCTGTCCGAACTGTCCGGCGGCGAACGGCAGCGCCTGCTGCTCGCGCAATGCCTGCTCGGCAACCCCAAGCTGCTGCTGCTCGACGAGCCGCTGATCAGCCTCGACCCGAACCATCAGCGCGGCGTCGTCGAACTCGTGCGCAACGTGCAGCGCGAGCTCGGCATCACCGTGCTGTTCTCCGCGCACGAACTGAATCCGCTGCTGAACGCGCTCGACCGCGTGCTGTATCTCGGCAACGGCGTGGCCGCGCTCGGCACCGTCGACGAGGTGATCACGAAGCCCGTGCTGTCGCGGCTCTATGGATCACCGATCGACGTGATGCGCGTGAACGGCAAGATCTTCGTGATGTCGGGCGACGTCGAGATCGAGAAGCACGATCACGAACACGAGGACGACGACGGGCACTCGCACGGCGGCAGCCACGGCCATCACCACCACGGACACGCTCATCCCGGGCATTCGCACGATGTTTGAATACGACTTCATGATCAACGCCTTCGCGGCGTCGGGAATCGTCGCGGTGCTCGCGGGCATCGTCGGCTACTTCCTGGTGCTGCGCGGGCAGACCTTCGCGGGCCACGCGCTGTCGCACGTCGGCTTCACCGGCGCGACGGGCGCGGTGCTGCTCGGCATCTCGCCGATCTGGGGGATGGTCGGCTTCACGCTCGCGGCCGGGATCGGGATGGGCGCGCTCGGCGAAAGGCTCGCGGGCCGCGACGTCGCGATCGGCGTGATCCTGTCCGGCGCGCTCGGCTTCGGCCTGCTGTTCCTGCATTTCTATACGTCGTTCGCGACGCAGGTCACCGCGCTGCTGTTCGGCAACGTGCTCGCGGTCAGCCACGACACGCTCGCGGTGCTCGCGGGCATCGGCGCGGTGAGCCTCATCGCGCTCGCGCTGATCGCGCGGCCGCTGCTGTTCGCATCGCTGCAGCCCGAGCTGGCCGAAGCCAAGGGCGTGTCGCTGCGCACGGTGTCGATGCTGTTCCTGGCGGTGTGCGCGCTCGCGGTGGCCGCGGCGACGCAGATCGTCGGCGTGCTGCTCGTATTCACGCTGCTCGTCGGGCCGGCGGCGGCCGCGCAAAACGTGTCGACGCGGCTGTCGACGGGCGTGCTGCTCGCCGCGCTGTTCGCGCTGTTCGAAGCGTGGGCCGGCATCGTGCTCGCGTATCACACCGATTGGCCGACGAGCTTCTGGATCACCGCGCTGTCGGCGCTCGTGTACGGCGCGAGCCTATTGCGACGCAACTGATCGGCGCGGCGGTCGCCGCCCGATGCCAATCAAAACGCCGGCGTGCCCGAGGGCAGCGCCGGCGTTTTTTCATGCGCACCGGATGCGTTACCTGCTTGCGCCGCTACTCACCGTGCAAGCACACGCGCATGATGCGCGAGGTGATCGGCGATGAACGTCGAGATGAAGTAGTAGCCGTGGTCGTAGCCCGGATGGCGGCGCAGCGTCAGCGGTTGGCCGGCCTTCGCGCATGCGGCTTCGAATACGTCGGGGTTCAACTGGTTCGCGAGGAACTGATCGGCGAGCCCCTGATCGACGAGGATGCCGTCCGCGAACTTCGGCGCATCGGCGCGCGCGACCAGCTCGCTCGCGTCGTGCGCCTTCCACGCTTCCCGATCGGCACCGAGATAACCGGAGAACGCCTTCTCGCCCCACGGGCATCGCGTCGGCGCGGCGATCGGCGCGAACGCCGACACCGACCGGTACAGGCCCGGATGACGCAACGCGAGCGTCAGCGCTCCGTGGCCGCCCATCGAGTGCCCGAAGATGCCGAGCCGCGCGCCGTCGATCGGCAGCTCGGCCACAACGAGCTCGCGCAGCTCACCCGTCACGTACGACTCCATCCGGTAATGTGTCGACCACGGCGCTTCAGTCGCGTCGACGTAGAAACCCGCGCCGACGCCGAAATCCCACGCATCCGTCTCGCCCGGCACGCCCGCGCCGCGCGGGCTCGTATCGGGCATCACGAGCGCGATCCCGTGCTGCGCCGCGTATTGCTGCGCGCCGGCCTTGATCGCGAACGTCTCGTCGGTGCACGTGAGCCCCGCGAGATAGAACAGCGCCGGCACGCGCTGTTGCGCGGCCTGCGGCGGCAGGTACACCGAGAACTTCATCGGCAGGCCGATTGCCGCCGAATCGTGACGGTAGAAACGCTGCTCGCCGCCGTGGCACGCATGCGAGGAAACGAGTTCGAGCATGGCGGTGCGCTCCCGGTCAGTACAGCACGACCGAGCGGATCGACTCGCCGGCCTTCATCAGGTCGAAGCCGTCGTTGATCCGCTCGAGCGGCAGCGTGTGCGTGATCAGGTCGTCGATGTTGATCTTGCCTTCCATGTACCAGTCGACGATCTTCGGCACGTCGGTGCGCCCGCGTGCGCCGCCGAACGCCGAGCCTTTCCACTCGCGGCCCGTCACCAGCTGGAACGGACGCGTGCTGATTTCCTCGCCCGCCGCCGCCACGCCGATGATGAACGACTGGCCCCAGCCCTTGTGCGTGCATTCGAGCGCCTGGCGCATCAGCTTCACGTTGCCGACGCATTCGAACGAGTAGTCGGCGCCGCCGTCGGTCAGCTGCACGATGTGGTCGACGACGTTCTCGACTTCGTTCGGGTTGATGAAGTGCGTCATCCCGAACTTCTTTGCGAGCTCGACGCGCTTCGGGTTGATGTCGACGCCGATGATCTTGTCCGCGCCGACCATCTTCGCGCCCTGGATCACGTTCAGGCCGATCCCGCCGAGGCCGAACACGACCACGTTCGCGCCGGCCTCGACCTTCGCCGAGTACACGACCGCGCCCACGCCCGTCGTCACGCCGCAGCCGATGTAGCAGATCTTGTCGAACGGCGCGTCCTCGCGCACCTTGGCCACCGCGATTTCCGGCACGACGATGTAGTTCGAGAACGTCGACGTACCCATGTAGTGAAACAGCGGCTTGCCGTCGAGCGAGAAGCGCGACGTCGCGTCGGGCATCAGGCCCTTGCCCTGCGTCGCGCGGATCTTCTGGCACAGGTTGGTCTTGCGCGACAGGCAGAACTTGCACTCGCGGCATTCGGGCGTGTAGAGCGGAATCACGTGGTCGCCCTTGCGCACCGTGCCGACGCCGGGGCCGACGTCGACCACCACGCCCGCGCCTTCATGGCCGAGGATCGCCGGGAAGATCCCTTCCGGATCGGCGCCCGACAGCGTGTAGTAGTCGGTGTGGCAGATGCCCGTCGCCTTCACTTCGATCAGCACTTCGCCGGCGCGCGGCCCTTCGAGATCGACTTCCTCGATCGTCAGCGGCGCACCCGCCTTCCATGCAATCGCGGCTTTCGTTTTCATCGTGTCACTCCTGTGTGTCGGTGAGATCGGCCCGGGCCGGCGTGTCGCTGCCGGCCCGGGACTCATGCAAAGCGGTCGAAGCCGTGCCGCGCGGCACGGCGCAAGAATCTCGTGCTCGCCATGATGGCCGCTCCCGGCGCGCATCGCGTGCGGGAAACGGCCACCGGCTTGCCAGGATGCGTCATCGCTGACGCAAAAGAACAAGTGTCCGAGTTTAAACGCCCGTCGTGAACCATGCATCCGTGCGGGCGTACAGATCGACGAAGCGCGCGTAACGTGCGGCCAGCGGGCGGTCGTCTTGCGGTGCGGCGACGGGCGACGCCGTCGGCGCCAGCGCGTGCAACGCCTCTTCACGCCAATGCCCGATCGCGACGCCCGCGAGCAGTGCGGCGCCCCGCGTCGCGGCGTTCGGGCAATCGATCGCGTGCAGCGACGCGCCGAGCGCGTCGGCGAGCAACTGGCGCCAGCGCGGATCGACCGAGCCGCCGCCCGCGAGGCGCAGCGTCGCCACCGCGTCGCCGGGGTCGGCGTCGCGGATCGCATCGAGCCCCGCGCGCAACGCGAACGCGACGCCTTCGAACGCGGCGCGCATCATCGCGCCGCGCGTGTCGCCGAGCCCGAGGCCGAGCCAGCCGCCGCGCGCATCGGGGTTCATCCACGGCGAACGCTCGCCGCTCAGGTACGGCAGGAAGCACAGCCGCTCGGACGCCGGCTGCGCGAACGCATCGGCGTATGCATCGGCCCATCGCGCATAGCCGAGCCAACCGCGCACGGCTTCGAGCGCAAGCCCGACGTTCTGCATCGCCGCCATCGTGTAATAGCCGCCGCCGGCCGCCGCACGATAGCGATGCAATCCGTGTCGCGCGGGCGGCAGCGTATCCGCGAGCACGACGATCTGGCCGCCGCTGCCGGTCGTCAGCAGCGCGTCGCCTGCCGCGGCCAGCCCGCTGCCGAGCGCCGCGCAGGCGGTGTCGGCCGCGCCTGTCGCGAGCGGCACGCCAGCCGGCAGGCCGAGCGCGGCGGCGGCTTGCGCGCCGAGCACGCCGCAGCGCGCGGTGGACGCACGCACCGGCGCGAAGCGGTCGCCCGGCAGGCCGAGCGCCTCGATCAATGCGCTGTCCCACGCGCCGTCGGGCGTCGCGAGCGCCGTTGCGCACGCGTCGCTCGGATCGGCCGCGACGTCGCCGCCGAGCACGATGCGCAGCCAGTCCTTCGGCTGCACGGCCCAGCGCGCGGCGCGCAGCGCGTCGGGTTCGTGCGTGGCGAGCCAACGCAACAGCGGGCCTGCCATGCCGGGCGCGACGGGATTCGGAGCGACGGGCATTCCGGCGGCGTGCCAGTCGGCCGCGTCGGCCTCGCGCACCGCGCGTGTGTCCGGCCACAGCAGCGCAGGCCGCACCGGCTCGCCGGCCGCGTCGATCAGCACGACGCCATGCATCTGGCCCGAAAAACCGATCGCCGCGACCTGCGCGCGCTCGTCGGCCGGCAGCCGCGCGGCGGCGCGCACGAGCGCCTGCCACCACGTGGCGGGCGCGATTTCCGCCCAGCCGGGCTGCGGCGACGACAACCCGTAAGGTTCGCTCGCGACGGCCCGCTCGACGCCGTCGGCATCGAGCGTGACGAGTTTGACGGAGCCGGTGCCGAGGTCGATTCCGAGCAGGCGCATGACGTGAAGGGAGATTCGGATGAACGGATGTCGATGATAACGGGATCGCGATGCGCACTCCGGTTTTTGCCGCCGCGCCGACACATCGAACGTGCTGCCGGCCGGGAGATTGACGGGGCCGCACCTTGCACGCAAAAGCGGCCGCTCGCGGGTTAACCCGGCACGTTTTCCGTACGCCCTTTTTTGCCACTATGCGGCCCGGGCGATACACACCATAAAGCACCCCATATTTGACAGGGGGGCCGGCGCTATTTTGAAGCGCTATAAAACCGGTACGCGTCACTCCCGCGGCAGTTTCCCGATGATCGCCCCCCTGTTCCATACCGACATGGCATATCGAACCAGCAAAGAACGGAATAGAACCCAGTGCTCTTGTTGCATGGATTCATTCCGAATAACTTCGTATCACCCCGAAAACAAGATCATGGAGTGAGACAGATGCAATCGAACACGGTCCATCCGTGCGATGAGGTGCTGCCGACCGGCAAGCTGGTAACGCTTGGCCTGCAGCACGTCCTCGTCATGTACGCCGGCGCCGTCGCCGTGCCGCTCATCGTCGGCGCGGCGCTCAAGCTGCCGAAAGACCAGATCGCGTTCCTGATCAGCGCCGATCTGTTTTCGTGCGGCATCGCCACGCTGATCCAGACGCTGGGCCTGTGGATCTTCGGGATCCGCCTGCCCGTCATCATGGGCTGTACGTTCGCGGCCGTCGGCCCGATGATCGCGATCGGCACGAACCCCGGCCTCGGCATTCTCGACATCTTCGGCTCGACCATCGCGGCCGGCATCATCGGCATCGTGCTCGCGCCGATGATCGGCAAGCTGCTGCGGTTCTTCCCGCCGGTGGTGGTCGGCACGGTGATCGCCGTGATCGGGCTGTCGCTGATGGAAGTCGGCATCAACTGGGCGGCCGGCGGCGTCGGCAACCCCGAGTACGGCAGCCCCGTCTATCTCGGCCTGTCGCTGCTCGTGCTCACGCTGATCCTGCTGATCAACAAGTACGGCCGCGGCTTCATCGCGAACATCTCGGTGCTGCTCGGCATCGTCGCCGGCTTCGTGATCGCATTCGCGCTCGGCCGCGTGAACACCGACGGCGTGGCGCATGCGCCGTGGGTCGGCTTCGTGATGCCGTTCCACTTCGGCCTGCCGCACTTCGACCCGCTGTCGATCGTGACGATGGTCACGGTGATGTTCGTCACGTTCATCGAATCGACCGGGATGTTCCTCGCGGTCGGCGACATGGTCGATCGCCCGGTCAACCAGGAGCGCCTCGTGCGCGGCCTGCGCGTCGACGGCCTCGGCACGCTGATCGGCGGCATCTTCAACTCGTTCCCGCATACGTCGTTCTCGCAGAACGTCGGCCTGATCGGCGTGACGGGCGTGAAGAGCCGTTTCGTGTGTGCGACGGGCGGCGTGATCCTCGTGCTGCTCGGCCTGTTTCCGAAGATGGCGCAGGTCGTCGCGTCGGTGCCGCCGTTCGTGCTCGGCGGTGCAGGCATCGTGATGTTCGGGATGGTCGCGGCGAACGGCATCAAGGTGCTGTCGAAGGTCGACTTCGTGAACCACTCGCACAACCTGTTCATCGTCGCCGTGAGCGTCGGCATGGGCCTCGTGCCGGTCGTGTCGCCGCACTTCTTCTCGAAGCTGCCGCCCGCGCTTGCACCGATCCTGCACAGCGGCATCCTGCTGGCGTCGGCCACGGCCGTGATCCTGAACATCGTGTTCAACGGCGTGAAGGGCGAAAAGGAGGCGAAGTGCGAGATCCGTCGCGCGGGGCATGATTTCGACGGGAGGCCTGTCGATCTGCACTGACGAACACCAGGCATGCGTCGGCTCGCGACGGGCCGGCGCTTACTGCATGGTGCGTAAGAGGCTGCTTGACATCGTCGAAATGGCAGCACTGCCGCTGCGCGGCAGATCGCGGCCAATACCTCATTTCACTTGGCAAGGGCATTCATGCGGGCAACCGGGAAGGAAGTCGATTTCTACTCGTCGGCCATTATCCGGCACACCGTTCAGATGATGCGACTTATAAAGCCTGGCATCGACGTCGACAGGGGCTCGACCGAGCCCCAATGTGACTAGAAGCCTCTTGACACTTTCTGCGCGTTGTTGAGCCAGCACGCGCGGCTGCTTTTCGTCAGCGTCGGCAAGGCCACCGACGGACGTACGATCAAGATTGGGATATTTGAGTTGAAGGTCTATCGCCCAGTTCGCCAGCTTTATGAGCTCGTCGCCGGATACTTTGGCAGAATCTCGTTCAAACGAAACATCAAGCGTATGAACCGGGGAGCAGGCGAATGTTCCGGCCGAGAAAAACGCCAACGCAATACATGCCGGTCCTTTCATCATATCGATCTTCCGTTGGACTCGATCAGATTCAACACGGATTGCCGCGCCACGCCGCCTCTAGTCTTCATAGATAATATACCCGGCAATGCTATCCGCATTATTGATTGCGAGATCGGGGCGCGTCCGCGCCAATACCAAGCACTCGCGCATGAAATATTGATGATCCTGAGCGCCGAAAGTATCGGCAAAATGAGTGCACTCATGAATCAGCGTCGATAACATCGAGTCCTTCGCGCTGGATATGGGACGCATCCCACAAAAATTCTCATGGATACAGATAGTATGGGTAGCTGTGTCAGGACCGCAAACATGAGCGACGGCACCATCAGGGTCCTTGTTATTCGGCGTACAACCAAGATACCGATCAAGTTCCTCTGAGTGACGAACAAAGTTTCCAGGCTTGAGATCGCGCATCACCCGACTTACTTGTGCGAGTCCGACTGTCAGACGTTGCCGAATCGTTTCATCGCTTGAGCCAAACCACGTTGCGACGCGTTGACGTTCGACCGCCCCCCACCTGCGCAAGTCTACGAGCCGTACGTCGATCATTCGTACGGCTCTGTCGCGTAACGTTAGAACCATACGGCGAAATTCCGCATCGGTCATGTTTGGACAGATGGGCGGCCCGTTCGATATCAATGCTTCGATTACCGAACCTTCTTTCAGGTCTGTCATCGCCTCCGCAATTGCTACGCGATCGCCATCACTCATTCTTCTTCCCCGCTGACTTCCAGTTTTACCGACTCGGGCTTCAGCGTGACCACTCGCATGGTATGGCCCTGCGCATCGGTAGTCCCCGATGCCAGCACGTCACCACGGCAATTTGTAATCCAATACCGAACGCCTGCAACAGGTTGCCTGGACTTCTTGTTGCGAATGACGAACTGCTGATCATGGACCGCAGTGCGTCCTCTTGCAGGAGCGACGCCTAAGTCATTCTTCCCTGTCAACCGCGCCACCTCTTCCGCGGCAAAGGTCATCTTCATGCCGCGCTCGGCGTAGAAAACAGGTGGCGGATTGCAATCGCAGACGTTGATATCACCACTCAACGCCCACGGCTTGCCGTTTGGTCCAGTGCCGGGCCAACGTGGCCCCTCCGGGGCGACAAACCCTTCCTGCTTGCATGCCGTGCAGTACGTCTTCATGTAGAGCGTTGCGATATGCACGCGCGGCGGCGGATTGGAACAGGTGACGCCATCCAATCCTTCCGTAATCGTGGCGCTGCCGCCCCGGTCACCTTTGGCAAGGAAATAACGGATCATGAATTCTCGCCTCGATGCGCAACAGTTGGACGCCTCACAACGGCGAAGGCGTCAGCCGATACCAAGCCATCACGCTCAGGGCTATCGGTAATGACGTCGCCGTTATCCAGTTCGCTACCGACGAAAGCCAGCGGCTGGAAGTCTCCGTTATCCACCCGCCCAAGGCCGCTTACGATTCGCGCAGTCGAGCCGTCTGCGTAGTGAATCTGATTACCTACGACACCAGCCGTGCCAAGCCGGACACCGGTCTCCCACGTGCCGGTGACTTCGCGCAACGCACCGCCTCGCGCGGTCGTGGCTCTTCGTACAGCCAATCGGTAGCGCGGCGACGCGGGCGGCGGCACATAATCCTTGTTAAACAATCCCTGGGCCGTTTCGCCAGTCGGTACATGAATTCCCCACAACCGCTGAAGCGTTTCGACGATACGATCGCCGTTGCTCAACCGGCTACCCACCAGCGCAAACGGCTTGTCGCTGCAAATCGCATATTCGCCTGCGCCATCCATAATGACGGCCTCGCTGCCATCCTCGTAAGTGACGACATCGCCAACACGGGCAACGACAAGCCCGGCAACTGCCAGGCCGCTGGTAGCAGTGGTTACCCGCGCACCGCGCTCGGTGAACGCCCCGATGGAGGCAAAAAGATGAGTCGGTGCAGCGGGCTCGCGCTTCATCCGGATTTCCTTTCTCGACAATGGGTGAGGAATGCTCCATACAAAATTTGCACGGACGAGAAAGAAGAAGCAATCAGACGAATTCGAATTTCGTATAGCTAATTGTTATAAGCACCGTTCAACAATAATGAACCTGCAGCCGCTCGCTTCGATCGAGCGATGGGCCTGAATTGAAGAATCGAGGGGGAGATTCGACTGTCGGTGGGCGACAGGCTACCGAAGTGGAATGATCATCGCTTGGTCGAAACGAGAAGCTGAACGGTTAGCCGGTACGCGTCGTGCTCGACGGCGCCGGCCCGTGGATTTCACGCCCGCTGCCGAAGTACACACGTGTTCCGCCTGGATCACTGCAGCGTTCCCACGCAAGGTTACTGCGCACTCAAGGACCAACAATCATGGGCTGGCCCTACGTTGTCTCCGTTGCGTTTCGTATCGTTCGTAACGGCCAACGTGCTACAGAACTAACACCCGAATCGCCCTGCCTGCGTGCGAAGCGACCGCACGCAGGCAGGATAACCACAGTTACCCGTTCGCCGCTGCCGACGCCGGCGCCGGCGCCGGCGCGGCCGCCTTGTCGTAGTCGACCGGCGCATCCGGCGCGCGCGGCGCTTCGCCGGCACGCTGGATCCACCCGCCGCCGAGTGCGCGGTACAGGTCGACCAGGTTCGTCCAGCGGGCCAGACGCGCGCTGATCAGCGACTGCTGCGCCGAGTACAGATC